>JACBOA010000001.1:300000-390000 GCA_013403005.1 Methanobacteriaceae archaeon
GGCAACCTATTTTTGTATGAAAAAGGATTGATCAAGAAAGTCTTCGCTCAAAATATCTTAGATTTTCTCGCCAGTGGGAGATAAGTTTTTTTTTTTTTAAAATTCAATTCCTAGATAACGGATTTATAAAAAATTTTCCCATTGTGGGAGTTGTAAAGTTATTAGGGGTTGAACGATATTTGCAAACAATCTTACCATAATTTATCTTTTTTTGGTTAAATAACCATATTAACGAATTTCAAATTTTGATGAACACTCCAACATCCATTAACTATACAGTCCCGTTAAATTAATGCTAAAAAGAACATGATGCTTCTGAATACACTCAATTTTTGGAGGTGGATAAGTGGATAAAAATTTATAACATGAGTGATTTAACTAAATTTGGGGTTTTAATATAGCAAATTTGTTTTGGAAAACTAAAGAATACACAAAAAGTCTCCTGTCAAAATCTTTTAAATCAGAAGAAGAATTTGAAAGAATAGTTTTCAATACTCAGGAAATTTTAGAAGATATATTCTTAATAAAAAGGCAAATAAGGGGTGGGAATAAATCTGGCATACCGGATATAGTAGGTGTGGATTACGATGGGAATATCTGTATTGTTGAAATGAAAAATGCAGATGTAAACTCTTCTATTATTCCTCAAGTTCTTGAATATGCTATCTGGGCAGAAACAAATCCAGATGGGATAAAAAATTTATGGTTAGAATGTGAAGAAAAGCCTGATAATTTGACAATTACTTGGGATGATTTTGAAGTCAGAATTATAATAATTGCCCCAAATATCTTAAGATCTACTTTAGAATTTGTGGATAAGATTAATTATCCTGTTGATTTGATTGAAGTACAAAGGTGGGTTGATGAAGAAAATCAATTTTTATTAGTAAATAAATTATAAAAAGAGGTAAAAGGGAAAATCAAGCCAGTAATGGGATTAGAATCGTATGATCTAGACTTTTATAAGAAAGAGTATAATAAAAATAGTGCTGAAGAATTCATTAGGTATGTTGAAGAAGTAGAATCAATTATTAAGGAAAATAACTGGTCTTTAGAAACTAAATACAATAAAAATTATGTTTCTTTCAAAGCTGGTTTTTTCAATGCTTTCGGAATCAAATGGATAGGAACTAAAACATTTGCATTTTTCTTTAAGTTAGATGAAGAAGAAGTTGAAAATTTGGAAGTGCAAATAGATATGACAAAATATGATTCGCAGTGGAAAGAAGCTATATATTACATTGATTCATCAAAGACAGCATCAAAAGATTTGTTACCTTTATTTGAGCTAGCATATAAAAAACTTACAGGCTAATAAATTAAATAATGGAGTTATCTTCTGCTTCTAACATTAAACCTAATCTACTATCATATTTTGCATCAACAAAATAGGTATTCCCATCTAATTCCACATTATTTTCCTTTTCAAGCTTTTTAAACTGTCCAATACTGATAGAAAGGAAATAGCTCATTGCTTCGAAGTATTTTTTCTCATCTATTTCGTCCAGATAATCAAGCTTATATTTGAATGGAACTACCTCATAAGACTGGAAAAGAGAATAAAACTCCATTTCACTTTCACTATCGTTAATAAAAGGAACTATATGTTGGTTAAATGATTCAAAATTTCTTTGTACCCTCTCAAAATCTTCTTTATCTTTTCCCACATATCCATCTGCATAGATGTCATCTACAAGTTTCTGAATAATATCTTCTTTTAAAATATCCACATTTTCGAGACTTTGTACAGTTTTTTGAACAATTTCAAGGTTGTAAATATATTTATCCTTTTCAGAAACTTCCGAAAAAATATTTACAGGAGCAATTTTATATTTAGCCCATCCTTTCCTGTTTACTCTACCGAATCGTTGGATTAAAGCGTCAATAGGTGCAGGTTCAGAATATAAGACATCATAGTCTATGTCTAGTGATACTTCAATTGCTTGAGTTCCAACCAATAAATCAAGATCATCTAAAGACTTTTCTATTTTTTCTCGATCTCGAAGCATAAATCTACCATGTAGAAGTGCACTATTTTCAATCTCCTCAGATAGTTCTTCAAAAACTTCTTGAGCTCTTAAAACAGTGTTACATACTACAAGAACTCGTTTTCCTTCGTTTAAATCATCATTTATCAGGTCAAGATTATCCAGTATGTTTCCTTGAATAACATTAACTTCATGTCTCGTAAATCTCTCAAGCTCTTCTTTATCCATTTTTATTTCAGTTGAAATACCTAAATTATCCTTAAATAAATTTTTGATGAATGTTGGAAGGGTAGCAGACATAATTAGCATCTCTGCATTATAATTATTTTTCAAAATTTTTAGAATTTCCAGAATGAGAGAAGTTGTATGTGCATCATAGGCATGTATTTCATCAAGAATGAATAAACCATTGGTCATTTCTGAAATCTGCATTTCAAATCCTTTAATCCCAAAAAATGCTTTAAGTATCTGAAATGGAGTAAGAATTTTATAGGGTCTGTAAATTTTTTTAGACAATCCTTTTATCTCTTTGATTTTATTTTTTTTTAGATCATAGTTACCTATATCCTCTGATAACGCTTTATATAAAAAATATGATGCTTTACCATGCAATAATCCTACTAAATCTTCATTTCCAAAGTCCTTTTGGAGCCGTTTATACATTGCGTTGATACTTGCTGTGTAAGGCAATAAATAAAATACCCTTTTTGATTTACTTGAATTCTGATTAGTATCACTCCAAAGAAGAGATGCTTCAGTTTTACCACTCCCTGTTGGAGAAGTAAGAAAAGCGCTTCCATGAATATTTAAAGCCTCTTCTTGGACTTTACGAAGCTCAGGAAAGTTGAATATGGAGCGCATATCTTTAATTCCATCTAAAATTTCATATTTTGAACCCGAAGCCAGATGGTCACAAGCATTTACAAAACCTTTTAAAAAGATTCCATATTTTCCATGTAATGTTGTATACTCTTCATCTTCCCATTCGAGATAATATGGAAGTGCCGAATCTTTGTATACGTCTTTTAATTCATCAATTGAGGGAATTAACTTGTAATTATCCAATTTATATCCTAAATAGTCCTCACTCCATTCTCCTATAACCTTAAAATAGCTTAAAAGTTCTTCAAAATTAGGTTCTAATTCCGATAATTTCTTTTGATATAATTTTTTACCATTAGTGCTTGGAAATGTGTTATAACGTTCTCTAAGTTTGTTAATATCTTTGTGATGAGTAATTATGGCGATTCCTATTGCTCTTTTATACAAATCATCATAATTCAGAGCAGAAACAAACCCTGCAGATAACATTTCATGGCGATATCTCCATCTCAATTTATGCGTTTCATCTTTGAGCATTTCCTGGAAGCCAGTTGCTCCTTTTCCAAAATCGTGGAAAAAAATGGAATAAAAAAGATGTTCCCAGAAATCGTCAACTCCACATAACTCTGGAACATTATTGTAAGCTTTTTTAATACTTTTAAAGACTTTCAATGCATTTTCTGTGTGTTCCAGAATAGTTTCATCAGGTTTTGCAAGAAGTGCCATTTTGATAACCCTTATTTATGGAACCAGACTCCCCAGTCTTTTTCTGCATCATAGTAACATTCATCTGAATAGTCAAAGAACTGGTTCATCAGAATAAATGGTTTCGTGCCTACTGCTTTACGTGGGATCGTGTTAGTAAAATGAGTTGGAAGTGCTTGAATGGTACCAAATGCTCCACTTAACCCAAAAGGCAGTATAGTTTTCCCGAGTTTTACATTTTTTTGTTTTTCAAGTTCTATCTCTTTAATTTCACTAATTGATACCAGATCAGTTGAACGTCCCAATAGAAGTGGATAGTAAGGCCTTTTAAAGTATTCCTGATAATCCAGATCATCTAAATATAGGTAAATTTCTGGATTCACTAAGAATTCTCTTTTAATAACGTTCGATTTACCTTGTAAACCTGATAACTCATATATGGTTTCTAAATCTACTGCTTTTCCCTGGTGACTGAACACATAGCCAACTGATAAATCTTTTGGGGTGACTAGATCGCCTTTAGCAGCAGATATAATACCATAAATTGTACTTAGTGGTGGTACCGGTAAAGTTGGCTGAAATCCACTGATAAAGGCAGGGTACCTGAAAGAGGTTACCCAACCTTCAATCAGGATTCTTAAAGCTTTCATGGTTACATCAGCTCTGAAATCTTATCTGCAAACTGATCTACAGCCTCTTTGATGGTTCCTGATTTAATATTTTCATTATCTTCGGTTAATTCTGCAATTTCCTGTTCTAAGCCATCCATAAACCCTTTTCTGCGACCTATATAAATATCTGTAAGGCAACAATCAGCATATTCATTTATAACTTCTTTCAGCGCTTCAATGTCAATCACTGATTCTCCATTGTCTTCTTTCACGATATTCATGAAAATATGGTTACCACCATCAATTGCTGCTAGAACTATGAATTTTGGGGACACATCAGTTAAATGTGATGTTAACTTTGCTCCTCCCTGAAGATATGGGAGGGCTTTAATAACTTCCTGGGCTCTTTTTATTCTTATATCATCAGGCATTATCCATTTACAGTTTTCATCATCTTTAGTAAGTCCTTTTTTTTCAGCTTCTTCTTCTAATTTAGGATACATATTTTTGTAACCTGTTTTTTCTTCTGCATAGAAAACTCCTAAACTATCCAGATCTAATGAAAATATACCTTTAAGGACTGTAGAATAAAATTCATGTTCATAAGGTACAGGATCACCTTCATGACGAGCCATAACTCCAAAATCCTGGGTTGGGATTTGCCCAATGACTGAAATCAATGGAGAAGTTTTTAATGGAGATATCCTAGTTACTGTGCCACCTTCTTTCGCTTTCAGAGCTCTCATATACCCAAAAACATCGTCATCATCGTATTCAATAGGATTTGCACTGGTAAAAGCAATTTTTTTCTGTCTTTCAATCGGTGAAAGATTCCATCCGTATTTTTTCTCTAATGTATCTCTCCACCAATATCTTAAAGCCTGTCCAGAAACATAAGGATAGACTTTTTTACCTCTTCGGATTGATTTAACTCTTACTATATTTTCTGTCCGGTCTCCTGCATCAGCACCTGCATTGTTCAGTGCAGAGTGTGGTGCGTCCACTAACATAAAACCAACAACTGTTTTAGACATTTTCTGCCTCCATTTCATCTTCTTCAACTATTAATTCTTCTGAAATTCCTTGCTGGATTATCCAATCATGCAGAACTTCATAAATTCTGAAAAGTATCAAGTCTTGTGTTTCTCGCCAAGTTAAGTTGCCTTCAGGGAATAAATGATTGACATAATCATCGAAGGAAAACAAAGGATTTTCAGCTTTATTTTCTATTCTCTTTTTTATTATGATTCTTAGAAGGTTGCGATAATTTCTATAATTATTTGCCGTTTCTAGTTTTTTCAACGTTTTTATATCGTCAGCTGTTTTTATATAATCTGCTAGTTCATCTCCAACTTTTTTAATTACATCTATCCTTTTTTCGTCCATATTTCTTACCTCCTCAAGATAATGGCTCAAAAGATCCCATCCTCCAATAGCTTCCTTATTTTTTCTATCAATAAAATATTTAATAATTGATTTTCCCTTTAACAGATTGTCATAAACTGTATTTGGATTGTTCTTGTACTCTTTTTCATTTTTAATTTTTTCCCAGTTCACAAATCTATAACCTCGCCTAACAATCTTTAACCAATCCTCAAATTTCTCATGCTGAGGTACATATGCTAAAAATTTGAAGATTGGAGTGGGAACATGATAAATGTCTAAATCAGGGCCCTGGTTATAATTTGTAAAATGATAACAATTTATTGAAGGAGCTTCATTAATCCATCTTACATCATATTCTAAAACCATGTCTTGAATAATATGAAAAAGGGCATTTTTAGGGTTAGTATATTCTTCATTAAAACACCCTGTAAATTCACCGGAGGCTAATTGTTTATTTATGTTTTTAATGGCCTTACGAGACCAAATTTTCATTATCTTCTCAGAATTAGAATGTATCAATAGTAGTTTTCCGCATGCATACATTGTCAAAGGTGAAAATTGAACTGCAAATGCACATGCGGGGCAATAATCTGCACCATCAACCCCATATGAGAAATAATTTATTAATTTGCCAGAACCAGTTAAAGGTATTTTATCTTTGCCCGATCTGTGTGTTACATCTCTTCTTCCACAAGATATGCAGTCTCCAGATTTGCCTAATGGAACTATTTCCTCAATTAACTCATTTAATATTCCTAAATATCTTTCTTCTTTGTTTTTAACTGAAGGATTAGTAATTGGATTGTTCGGAAAGATTGAATAGATGTTTTTCGACCATTTTTTTGAAAGATACAATTTAACAACATCATCAATAATTCCTTTAAAGTCCTTCTTATTAAGTTCATTGGGTTTTTTATTCGACCATTCCGAAATTGCCCAAATCCCCGCATCTACAAATGGATTTCCAGTAAAATCATAAATTATTTCACTCATCTTTGACCTCCATTATTCAATTCAACCATCCCAAACCCCATACTATTCTTCTCACCCAATCCACAATCATATGCAAATTCTATCAGTCTGGAATCTGCTTCTATCTCGAAATTCATCATGAAGCAGCGGTGGTAGTTACCTTTTATTTCTATCCTGCGCCTCCTGGTAGAATTCATATCTGGCCTTATTTTAACCCACCTCTCACCATCGTAATCACCGTAGAATGCAGTATACTTATTTATCAGGTTCTTCTGAATGCTCTCATAGAAGCGCTCGTCCCCAGGGCCCAAGTCCCAAATCTTAAGTTTACCATCAACTTCACGCTTTATACGGGCCATAACTGGAGACATGGTCCTCATTTCCATATTTTCCTTGAAAAATGGCTTTTTTAAAAGCTCAATCTGTTCTACCAGCAACTCATCCCTCTTAAAATTAACAACTGAATTTTCAAGATGTCCCTCCACCAGACTCTTAATTAAGTCCTCGTTGGGGGAACTGATAAAAAACTCTAACTTCCCGTCCCTTGAAATAATCCCCTTCCGTGTTCGCTTCCAGTTTGGAACGTAAATCTGTGAAAAAGTAAAAAATTTAAAATCATTAGAAAAATGAAGCTTAGCAGCCAGATCAAGGTCTGCGATCTTCCTGTAAATAATGGCAGAAAGAATATGGTTGTAATTATAAGGAATTAAATAATTACGGTTATTTGATGCCAGACTAATTTTTAATCTCATTTTTCATAATCCAATTCTATCCAAGAATTATATTAATTTTCGTATTTTTTTATGATTCTAATGTTTTATGGTTCTACTGAATCATTATAAGGAACCAATTATTGGCATGAATTTACGGGGGGTGTGATCAAACCAAACCACCATCTCTTTATTTCAAGATATTAATTGTAAACACCAATATATAAATGTATATGTTTTACCCTCATCATCCATATTTCAACATAAACTTACGGTCCATGCATTGATTAAATAGTTAATTTATGGAATAAATTAAGGTTGTAAAAAGTTTCACAAATCTTAGGAGATAAGTCTATAATAGACTGCAAATCACAGACTCATCCTCCTCAATAAGGGAACTACTAAAAGAGAGGATAAATTTTCACATTATCTTAAAAAAAGCTAATAATCAGTTTTCAGTTTTTAAAATAAGTATAAAACCATTGATGAACATTTTTAAAATTATAATTATATATATGCATTAAAATTAGACTATCAGTAATTGGTTTAAATTCATTGGATTATCAAATATTTGGTGATGAGATGCGCATTGTGATTACAGTAGGTGGATCCATAATAATCAAGGACCACCATTATAAAAGATTTCAAGATTATGCTAGAGTTTTACAGGAACTGGCAAGAGAACACCAGATCATGGTAGTGGTGGGAGGAGGGAAAACTGCCCGGGATTACATTGGCATTGCCAGAGATCTAGGGGCCTCCGAAGCCATGTGTGATGATCTGGGTATTGAAGTCACCCGGCTCAACGCACGCCTGCTTATAACTGCTCTGGGTGAAGATGCCTATCCTCGAGTCCCCCATAACTTCGCAGAAGCACTGGAATTCTCCACCTCTGGAAGGATGGTGGTCATGGGCGGCACCGAACCCGCACACAGCACAGATGCCGTGGGAAGCATCCTGGCAGAATTTGTAGATGCGGACATCCTCTTAAACGCCACCTCAGTGGATGGGTTGTATGATAAAGATCCCCATAAACATCCAGATGCCACCATGATCCCGGAGATAACCCCCAGAGAAATGCTGGAAACATTAGCTGATAGCCAAATGAAGGCAGGGACCTACGAATTTCTGGATAAAACAGCCATACAGATCATTGACCGTTCCAATATAAAAACAGTCATATTCAACGGGGAAAACCCAGAAAATCTTAAAAAAGCCATCAAAGGTGAAATTGGAACTTTAATAGTTCCCAACCAAGAATAAAGTTAATAATTTCTATGATTTGCATTGTTCAAGGGAACTGAATTAAAGGTTTAAATTGTAAAAATCAAATCCTATATCTACTAAAAAAATAGAGAGGTATTTTTCATGATTGAACAACATAAACACTGCCCTATATGTGCCACTCCCATCCCTATGAGTGAAAGGTACTGCTCACCAAATTGTGAACAGATAGCCCGGGAAAACCAGAAAAAGATTCAAAAGAACCGGAGATTACTCTACATATTATTCGGCCTGTTTATACTGGTATGGCTCTTTTTCATGTTAAGGGATAAAATAGGGTTCTAATAACCCTTATTCTCCCATTATTATCTTAAGCAGGGCTTATCGCGGATTTTTTTTATCATCAAACTTTATTCACGAATATTCAGTATTCCGAATACTAAAAGCCCCACACCTGTCAACAGTCCTAAGATTTTAGGGTCTAGATTGTAGTAACCCACTATAACAAAAAGGAAACCGAATAATAATCCAAATATCCCTGCATAGGTTTTTAAGATTTGTTTTTCACCTATAAATAGAGCGATGAATCCATTTACGATGAGCAGTGCTCCGGTGATTATGTAAGCCCAAAATCCCAGGTTAACTATCCAGGAAGTGTTAAATAGGAATGTTAAGCCCATAATAACCCCCACCAATCCAACCAGGAGGGGGAATAACCATAAGTCGTTGGTTGTTCTTTCACTGAAACCTAAAATTGCCAACCAAACACCCATTCCCAATATTATAAGTCCTGATATGAGGCCCAGAGTTGCTAATCCCACAACAGGGGCTGCAATCATAATAACCGCCACAATTATTGCAATAATTCCAACTATCGTGTTTTTCATTTAAACAACCTCTAGATGTTTAATCCATAAGAACATTAGCTGAATCAATTATTTTCCCCAACTGATCTTTTGCCATTAACCCTCATCCAGTTGAATCAGATTAAATTGCCAGTCTAATTTTTGTGAGTAGATTATATTAAACCTAGTGGTGATGATATCCACGGTTGGAAAATTAAGGTTTTGATTCATTAACTCATCCCTGGCTGGGAAAAATTAATGGTTCTATCTAAAAATTTTTGGGGTTTGGTATTTTTTTTAGCTTTTAAACTCAAATACTATAAAGGAGATATATAACTACAATAAAAAATTATAAAAGTTATTTATCAATTTTAGAGGTAGTTAAAATGCTTGTACTAACCACTCCAACCATTGAGGGGAAAAACATTAAAGAATATTATGGTTTAGTCACTGGTGAGTCACTGTTAGGTGCCAATGTTTATAAGGATATGTTTTCAGGTGTAAGGGATGTTGTGGGGGGCAGGACATCTGCCTATGAAGAGGAACTTAAGAAGGCCCGTAATGTTGCCCTGGATAGTATGAAGGAAAAAGCAAGAGATAAAGGGGCCAACGCTGTTATTGGGGCTAGAATTGCCTACCATAATTTAGGTGGAACCATGGGCAACACCATAATGGTCACAGTATTCGGCACAGCAGTATCCTACGAATAACAAGGGTAAAATTAGGAGTTAATCTTAATTTTGATGATCTAAAACCTTTTAAATTCTAAAAAATTGTGGAATGGGGATTGAATTGTTAGAATCTTTACTAACATTCTTCTATGAAAAGCGATGGGCTTTCGCTGCCATACTGATTGGAACTTTAATCGGTTTTTTATCAGCAGTTATCTGTGTCAAAGCGGATCTGGTAATTTTTGGCTTTAACATAATGTTCATAATATCCCCCCTTATCGCAGGATTTGTGGAAACGTACATAGCCCGCAGGATGTACGGTAAAAGCACAGGAGCTATATCTGCACTACTAATATTCATAATTATAAATGCATACGCCTGGCTTTTCCCCAAGGATCCCATAGTGATTAACTTCTTCACCTTAGGTGGTCTGGCCCTGATGATACAAGCTGCATTCCCTATCCTGATAAATTATATCCTCTTTGTGGTGTTTTTAGGTACTTTAACCTATCTAATAGGTTATGTGGGGAACCTTCTTTCCAGGGCCACTGAAAAAATACGCAGAAGAAATCCAGATTCAGATGAATTAAAACCTGGCGAAAATGGTGATGTTGAAGATACTGTTGATACTGATCTAAAAGAAATGATTGAGGGTTTGGAGGTTCCCATTGTCTCCATCCCTCATGTTCATGGGGGTAAAATCACCAAGCACATTGGTATAGTTACTGGGGAGGCAGTGGTTAAAGAAAAAGAATCAAATCTCCTTTCCAAATTATCCAATCAGGTTAAACTGGAGAACATGCACATAGAAGATGCGAAAAACATGGCCATACTGCGCATGCTGGAAGATGCACGGGAAATGGGTGCCAACACAGTAATTGAGGTTTTTATAGATTACAATTCCATAGGCGGATTAAAGGGAAGTGCCCTGATAGTTACGGCCACGGGCACGGCGGTTGTTTATCAATAGAATACTTTTTTACCATATTATAAGCAACCCTATTAACTAATCACTTTTTTAAGATTTCTTTTTGTTAATCTCCTTGTGGAATTGCCCATCCAATACTGTGAATGCTCAATCTTTAATTTTAAGAAATGTTAAATATCTCTCATTTTATTTTCTTCCAGCACTGGTCAGCATAACTTTCTCCACACCATTAAAATCCTTAATTTTCGCATTGGCCTTCTTAATGTGTTCTATATCACTCTTCATAACAACTACTTCCATACATTTATCTTCACTCAGGTCAAAGTGCATAACTGAATTGATGTAATCTTTATACTCCTGTTGAACATTATTTAAGTCTTCCAGAACACCAGCAGAATGATAATCATAGATTACAGCAATCAAACCAACTCTTTCCCCTTCCATCTCATTCATCCACTGGAAACGAAAAATATAATCATTCAAAGCATCTCTTATGCCTTTAGACCTATTTTCATAACCTCTCTCCTCTAATACTTCATCAAATTCTTCCAATAATTGGGGGGATATTGATATACTTATTCTGGTTAAACCCTTCACACACATTCCTCCAAAAGGTTATGTTAATAATTGAAACTTTTTATTTATTAACTTTACCACTGAAACATTCATTTTCTCTTAAATATTGGCCATTCTGATCATACCACCCAATAAAGCCCAGATTCCTAACTCTTATCAGATTTGAATTGGAGGACGAAAATTAGCTTTTAAAGTTATTATAGTCCAGATTATGAATAAAATGTTAGTTTTCACCATTTAGGAGGGATTTTAGGATTCAAATTGTAATTATAACCAGCCAGATGTGCAGATAAATCTTGAGGGATAAATGTTTACATTCTTCATATAACCCAAAGAAATATTCCTAATAAAGGACATAGATCAAATTCAATAACATTGCATTGAATTTTAGGGGGTTGGTGATAATGAATGAAAAAACTATGGGTTTTTTAATGATCGTTTTGGCCATTGTTCTTGCAATATTGATCTTAGGAGCTCCAGACATTGTTTACTGGATATACTGGTTAATTGTGGCCATAATTCTGGTCTATGGTTTGTATCTTTACCTTAAATCTAAATAAAAAATCACATTTCAGTCACAGATAATAAAAAAATAGTAAGTAAAAAAAAATCATTATATTCTTTTTCTTAGATTTATCTCTTTATATTTTTATTCCGGATTGTATTTAGAAACTTTCTAAGATCTAAAATCATAATATTCCTATAAAATCATCTTGGGGGGCACAACTTTATAGGGGAAAAATATTAGGGGCTTGTTGTTGGTCTTTATTCTGTATCTTCAGTTATGCTTCTATTGGGGACAAATAATTGGAATATTCCATTAATCACCAGCCAAATACCAATTAAAAGGGCTAAATAGAATGGATCCCATGCATATAGTCCTAGGATGATGTAAAGAATACCTAATATGATTCCAAAACCACCTAATCCCTTTGCAGATCCTCCTTCTCCGGTGAAGATCGCAATCAAACCAGATATTAAGAGGAACATCCCGGCTAAATAGAGTATAAAGCTTGCCAGGAAGCTCAATGCAAGTATATTTCCAACCAATCCAATTCCAGCAATAATGGCAACAATTCCTAAAATCAGATAGGCCACACTGCTTACTTTACTAGCTTCCCAAACTGCAAATGCCTGAACCAGGAACCAGATACCCAGAATGAGTACTCCCAGGCCTGCCAGAACACTAAAAGTAAAAACACTAATTAAAGGGAATGCTATTACCATTAAACCCAGTATTATAGATAGAATACCTAACAACACATTTCTTTCTTGCACCATTAGATCAACCTCCCACAGTTTAACCACAAGCCCCTTACATGAATAATCTTTCATGTGAACTTATAAATTTTTTTTGAACCTGAACTCTTAAGATAGGATTCACCAGTTTATAAGAAATCATAAAAGGCCTTATGGAAAAGGTGGAATTTAATCATGGTTATAATTGGGATTAAAGACCAGTTATTATGGAATGGCTCTGGCAAAAACAGGGAGGTTTTTGCAATTGTAAACTATAAATCCTAAATGGAATCTTAAATATTGGTGTAGTAAATCCAATTACTTCAAGTATGAAATGTTATTCGACAAGGGTATATTTATGTATAAATTTGGAGGTTTCACATGAATGGAAAAAACAATACATTAATTGGTATTCTGGCTATAATTTTAGGTCTTTTAATCATTGCCTTCCCTTTAATTAGTGTGCTAACCTTGAGTGTTCTCACTGGTCTGGGAATCATTTTCTTAGGGATATGGTTTTTCTTCCAGAGTTTCCATGTCTGGGGGAGAAATCTGGCAGCAGGAATTGCTGATCTTCTTTTAGGGATATTCGCAGTTTTCCTGGGGATTGGATTTCTGGGAAACGTGCCTGCCTTTGAATTTCTAACCTTCCTAGCACTGTACATTGTAGCGTTTTTCCTAATCGTTGCAGGACTAACTGGACTTTTTTCAGGTAAAAACACAAAATCAAAAGGTATTGGTGTTTTAGGGGTTATATTTGGTTTATTATACATGGTTGTTGGCATTTACGTGGCCAATCCTTTATTTTTGGCAGTTATAATAGGAGCTTTCCTGATATTAGCAGGTGTGATGGAAATCTTCTTCACCACTCCCCAACCAAAAGCAGATGATTAAAAATAACATGGGATTAGTGAATATTATAAGGGTAAAATATCAAACTTAGCAGGCTTACATCGAACTTCATTTTTTTTTATTTCCCCATTTTTTCTAAATTTCATGATGCCCTCTAGAATTCCCTTTTTTTAACATAATGCCACTTTTTTTAAGATATTTTTATTTCTTATTTGTATTAACTTATTCTTCAACTCATTAATTGAGATAATGAGGATTTTTGCCAGTTAAAGGCGAAAATTTTTATAGTTTTATGTTTACAGATTTATTATGTTTAAAAATATTAAAAAAAATGGAGGGGTTAAATGAAAAATTTGGTTATGGGTCTTTTGGCCATAATTCTCGGTATAATAGTATTGGCGTTCCCATTAGCTGGTCTTGTAGCTGCAAGTGTGCTAACGGGATTTGTAGTTTTGATGATAGCAATCTGGCTTCTGATTGTAGGCGGATCTCAGATGGAGATCAGTAAAACTGCGGGAATTCTGAATATAATACTGGGAATAATTGTGCTCATCATAGGCATAGGATTGATCTTTAATCCAGCTATATTCGCATTTTTAACAGGATTCATACTGTACCTGGCAGGGTTCTTCCTGATAATTGCAGGTATAATCGCCTTACTGTCCCGTAATGACTTTAAAAATGCTACCTGGGCTGGTGTCCTGGGGATAGTCTTGGGAATTTTATACATCATTCTGGGAACATTTGCCTTCGACCCATTATACCTGGGAGTTTTAATAGGCATATGGCTGATTCTGAGTGGTGTGCTGTCAATATTCGAGTAGAAAAAAACAGAAATTCTATCAAAGGAGTTCTAGATTTATCACAAGCAGTATCAAAGTATTCAAAGTATAATCCATCATACATTTGAAGGTTCATTAGAGTGGTTATGCAGTGATCTAGGTACGTGAACAGTTACTCCAGTTATTTGAAAAAAAGTAGATCTAGACCCAAAGAATAAATTGATGGAATCCATCGGAAAAAAATCAAAATTAATAAATCATTTTCCCATTTTTTTATTCATTTTTTTCTAAAAGTTTTTTGATTTCATTCATTTCTGATTTAATATCATTTATATCCTTCTTAATGTCTTCAACATTTTTATCTGTTGCCATTATTGATTCCAGACCATTAATTTTTTTTTCAATATTTTTAACATAATCAACGGTATTTTTTGCCATTTCCTGCCTCTCCTGACGTAATTTATCCATTAAAGATGAGGTGGTGGCAGCAGTTAGCAGACTGGATATTCCAATGGCACTCACCATGGCAATCACTCCAATTAAACGTCCCCACTGGGTAGCGGGTACCACATCACCGTAACCCACAGTGGTAATGGTCTGGATCACGTACCATAATGAGTCCTCATAAGTAGATACTTCGGGGTTAACCCCGCTTTCTATTACAAAAAAAGCAACTGAACTGAATAAAAGCACAATTACAAAGAATGAAAATCCGTAGACCAGTTTGCTGCGTTCTACAAACTCATCAACAGATCTGCCAACCTGGCGGGCAGACATTAAAAGTGCCAAGGTCTTGATTAAAACTAGGACTTTCAGGATGATTGATGATTCACTCATACCCAGGAGGATAATTCCAATGAAATAAAAGGGTGTTACGGATATTATCCCATTCCAATTCCTTCTCACAAATATTTTTTTATTCTGCCTGCGCATTTTAATTGCATAACCTAAAAAGAGCAGCATGCTGGTTAACAAGTCCATATATATGATGCCCATAAATCCAGAAGGGCGCAGGGGCAGTAAAACACTTATAAAAAGCAGGAATGAATCCAGGAAGATAAATATAATGAATATTATTTCCATTAAAAGTTCTATCTTCCGGCCAATATCATCATTCATAATTCTAATTTATATCCTGTCATTAAATAATTCTTGTGATTCGGTAGGATTTTATTTTTTTATTTAGATTATCCATCCAGCTGTCAAGTTAGAGGAGTCCTTAATCAGTCTAGGTCATATTCCGGTACCTTTTAAGGGCTCCTAATTTAATTGCGGACTCCACCACTTCCTGCAGATACTTCACATCAGATATTATCCAGTTTAGATAGTTTTCAAGACTTCTATTAACATCCCCTATCTTTATCTGTGGGTCTGGTTTTAAACTGTGAGAAAACTTATTTATAGTGGCTTTAGGGAGTATAACATTTTTATCAACAGATAAAGCCATTTCACTTAAAGCATTACTTAACTGTTCCTTCGAGAGTGTAAAATCAGGTATGGATCCACTAGATTCAATTAAAGTAGCCACTGCAAATATATCGGCAGCTAATTTCCTATTAGCAGCAAATAATTCATTGTATATTAACACATCATCTTCAACATCATCAAAGGTATCTTCTACCTTTTTAATGGCAGATTCCAGGTTTTTTTCTTCTAACATGTAATCTCTGAAGGCGGCGCTTGCTTTTTGGTGTCTGTAAGTTTTCCCACTGCTGGGAAGAACTGCCTCTGCATATTTTTTGTTGCTGCGGATGGTTCGGGCCATCTGTTGGGGAAGGTTAACCCGGACTCTGCTGGGTAAAATAGCATAGGCGCAGATGAAGGCAATAATTGCACCAAGGGATATGTCCATAATTCGGGCTAGAGCATTTTCCCACACACTACCGGTGGGCCAAATCAACACCACAAAAACCGAAAGAGCCATGACAGAAAGACCCATATAATGGGGATAGAATGCTCTGAAGAAAAAGAGCATTAAAAAAGCTATGACCAGGAGTAGTTCATGGGGGAATAAGAATCCCATTAGAATTGCCAGTAGAATGGCTGCCGCATTAAAGGAAACCCTTACCAGGATGTTGTTCAGAGTGCTGGTTACATCTGGTTTGATGATTATTAAAATTCCCATGGTAATCCAGATGGCATCCCTGTCATGGGATAGGTAAACAGCTAAAAGTCCCAGTGTCATGGCCAGGGAGAACCTCAGGGCATGACGAATGTACATATTTTTCAGATTAAAATTAGCTCTTAAAACTTCCTTTAAAGAATTACCTGGTTGAGATATTTTCTTTTTTCTATGGGAGGGATATTTGGCAAGTAAAAGTTCATCGGACCTTTTGAGTAAGAATTTAATTTCCTTTGATATTTCTATTAATGTATTTGAGTTGGGATCTCTTGAATCAAGATATTTCTTTAAATTATCTATTCTTTCATCCACCATCTCCAGGCTTACGGTTTTCTGCTGGCCAGTGATGCTAGAAGCTATCTCTAAACTGGCCTCATTGACTGAATCTAAAAAGCTCTGAAATAATTCCTTTGATTTACCTGACAAGCGGGATAACACCAGTTTACTGTAACTTCTGAACCCTGCCAGATACTCGCCAAGATGGAAGAGCACATAATCTCTCTCATCAAGCGGAACACCTGATAAATTAGTTCTCATGTATAAAACCTTCTCCAGGGATGTGTCCGGAACAAAAGGAGATGAGACCATTTTCAGAATATTTCTCTTTCTTCCTATGATCTTAGGGATGAAGAGAATGGAGCTAACTAGATAGGCTAAAACTACATACAGTCCCCATTCCAGGGCCGATGCTTCCCTGTTAACCATAACAACTGCCACGAAATAGGAGATAAATATCATAAAACCGAAAATACCTGCTGTTTCGCCAAATATGTACAGGGAAAGGCTGAAAAAAGCCCAAATTACTGTGAAAAACAGGAAAACTGGCAGGCTGCTTAGAGCCAGATAAGCACTAATAAAAGCCAAAAATGTCATCAAAAACCCAATTAGGGCCAGGGGAACAACTTTACGGAGAGGCAGTGGCAGGTCGATAATTATGCTCGCTAAAAGGGTGATAGAAAGTATAGCACCAATTCCCTTATCAAAACTTAAGAATTTAGCTACAAAAGCAGCTAGAAATATTAAGATTATTGATTTGGCTGCTAATTTCCACTGGGGTTTACCAGTGGGTCTGGATAGTATTTTCAACCTCCCCATGAAACCTTTCTTCTCCATCCATACAACCTCAATTTTTAATAAACCCATCTAGATTTTTTCTATCCAAAAACACATGTATGTATTCATTTATATGATTTAAATATATTATTATAACTTCTAAAATATCTAGATATTTGTTTAACCAATGATTATTTCCTAAAAAAATAATCTCTTTCTTTTTAGATTTAAAAAATAATATTATAATGCACTAGCAACATAAACTTCTACATAGTATTCATGTTTTCCAAATCCATAATTGGTTTAAGGTTTTTATAATGAAAGAGAAGGATCCAAATGTGCTGAAATACATGCAAAAAGTGCAGAGGGGCATGAATCACTGGCGTCATAAAATAGGAAATCCGGAATTTAACCACCAAGACTTCCGGATAGAGCATGTAGAGGTAACCATACCAGATCTCGACCCCTCATTTCATAATTACCGCCTGGGAAATATTTCTGACATTCATTTAGGGCAGTGGATCACCCCTGAACATCTTAATGGGGTTATAGATCTTCTCAATAAAGAAAAACCAGATTCCATAACCATTACTGGTGATTTCGTATCCTACATACTTGACGAGGTGGCTTGTGACCTTGAAAATTCCTTAAAAAGGTTGAAACCAAAGGAATACACTATAGCAGTTCTGGGAAACCATGACCACTGGTTAGGTGCTCCCAGGATACGTGAAATATTGCGAAGATGCGGTATAATCGATGTTAGTAATGATTTTTTCACCATTTATCACCAAGGAGCTCCTCTGCATATAGCTGGGGTGGATAGTGTGATGCTTGAGAAGCACCGGCTGGACCTGGTTATGGAAAAACTTCCAGAGGATGGACCAGCCATACTACTGGCTCATGAACCGGACTTTGCAGATATCAGTTCCACCACTGGACGTTTCAGTCTGCAAATCTCAGGCCACTCCCATGGTGGTCAATTCCTAATTCCAGGTCTGGGGACATTCATCCGGGGCCCGCACTTTTTAAAATATCCTGCAGGCAAATACCAGGTAGGTGACATGGTCCAGTACACCAGCAGGGGACTGGGAACCAACATTTTCTGGCTGAGAATCAATTGCGACCCGGAGATCACCATTTTCCAATTAAAATCACCAGAAGAGCATTAACCTTCAGATGTGCTTAGTTTCATAATTATTGTATTCATAATTACTTGTAAAAAAAAAATCAAATAATTCTCAATTTAAGAAGGGATTTAGATTTGATATAATAAATTTAGAAAAGGGTTCATAGGTAGATAACATGATACCGGGTTTATCAGTGAATTAAAGGTGATTAAGGTTTTATATGTAGATAATAGAATACTGGGTTTATTAGTGAATTAAAGGTGAAGGTTTTATACGTGGATAAAGACAGTACAGGGTATGGTTATTAAAGGTGATGGGTTATGGATGAATTAAAGGGGAATAAAAGTTTATGAGTGGGGAACAGGATTCATGGGATTGGTTTGAGGATATTCAGGATCATTCCAAGTTCTACTGGTTAGCCCGCACCCTGGTAATGTGGGTGGGCGGATTTTTAGGTTTTGTAGTGATAGACTACTTCTCAGTGGGCCTGAATTTTGACAGCTGGGCCAATGCCTTTATAGTCGCAGGCATGGTGGGACTTTTAAATACTATTTTCTGGCCTTTAATGGCCCGATTTTTACTACCCTTCATGGTATTTACAGTGGGGATAGGGGCACTCCTTTTAAACGGATTTTTAATTTGGCTGGCCAGTAACTTTGTGGAGGGATTCACCATTGAAGGACCTGCCCTAATACTCACACCCATTGCCATGGCAGCAGTCACCGCCATACTATCCGCAATTCTCACCATTGATGATGATGCCACCTATTACCGCAGTGTCATCCGCAAAGCTAAAAAAGGAAAAATCGAATTTAAAGAAAAAACTGGAGTTATATTCCTGGAAATAGATGGTCTGGCTTATAACATTCTAAATGAAGCCATAGAAAAAGGCACCATGCCCACCCTTAAAAGATGGTTGGAGGAGAGAACCCACAAAATCATCCCCTGGGAAACCGACCTGTCAAGTCAGACAGGTGCCAGTCAGGCAGGAATACTCCACGGGAACAACCACAACATTCCCGCCTTCAGGTGGGTGGAAAAGGATAAAAATAATAAAATAATGGTTTCCACAGGACTGTCTGATGCCCCCATAATTGAGGAGAGAATCTCCGATGGTAACGGGCTTTTAGTGTGTCAGGGGGCCAGCAGAACCAACCTTTTCTCTGGAGATGCTGCTGATGTCATATTCACCTACAGTCAACTTAAAAATCTGGGACGGTTTTACACCCGTGCCTGGTACTATGTATACTCCTACCCCTCCAATTTCGCCCGTATTGTGGCCTTATTCCTATGGGATGTTCTTTTGGATTTCACATCCCAAATCTTACACTGGGCCAAGAACGTCAGACCCCGCATAAGGCGAGGGTTTATTTATCCATTTGTAAGGGCTGGTGCCAATGTATTCTTAAGGGAGGTGACCACTGCCGTGCTTATCGGTGACATGCTAGAGGGGGAGGTGGATGTTGCCTACGTAACCTACCTGGGATATGATGAAATCGCCCATCATTCGGGAACAAGGGATTGGGATGCTTTTTATGCTCTTAAAAAATTGGACAAGCAGTTTCACCGCCTGGAAAATGCCCGTAAATACGCTCCACGTCCCTACCAACTGGTGGTTCAGTCTGATCACGGTCAGACCAATGGAGCTACTTTCCTGCAGAGGTATGGTCAGACACTGGAAGACTTGGTACGTGATTTAATCCCTCCAGAGGCCATGATTTACAGTGAGCTCTCCTCCAATGAAGACCATTTCGGGCAGGCTATCCAGGACCCCATTGAAGATGGTAAGCGATTTATGAGGGTTAAAGGGGAAAGAGTTGCTGATGAGAGTAAAAATATTTTCTATAAAGCAGTTAAAACAGCTGATGAGGCTCCATTAATAAAGGGTAAGGTTTTGGAGTATCTGCAGCGACATGAAATAGGTCAAATGCCTCCCAAAAAGAAGGCAACTTCTGAGGAAGCGCAGGTAATTGTACTGGCATCAGGAAACCTGGGACTCATCTATCTCACAGACTATGAGGACAGATTAACCTTTGAACAGATAAAAACCATCTATCCAGATCTAATTCCCGGTTTAGTGCAACATGAAGGTATTGGATTTATAATGGTTCACTCTAAAAAGCAGGGCCCCCTAGCCATGGGAAGGGAGGGCATTAATTACCTTAAAGATGGTTTCCTGGAGGGAAAAGACCCCTTAACTCCCTTCGGGCCAAGAGCAAATAAACATCTTCTACGTACAGATAGTTTCAAGTATGCTCCAGATATTCTGGTGAACAGCTTTTACGATGAGGAAAATAATGAAGTAGCTGCCTTTGAGGAATTAGTGGGCAGTCACGGTGGATTGGGTGGTGAACAAACTCAACCCTTTATAATGTACCCCTCAGATTGGGATATGGGCTCTGAAGAAATCGTGGGTGCTGAAAATTTATATAAAATTCTTAAAAAACAGCTTAAACGGTTATAAACCATTCAATTTTCTTATTTCCGTATCTATAATCAAAAGGCTTCAAATGCTATTAAATGCTTTATTATTATTTCTACAGACATTTTTCTACAGAAATTATTTAATAGCGATATTTAATAACGAATTTTTTAAAAGAAAAGAAATTATTGAAAGTAGAGATGAAATAAACATGCCTTGAGTTTATGGGAATAAGCAGAATTTCAAAATTATTACAATTAGAAAAAAAGAAGGGTTAAATTATTCAGGTACAGGAATTTTCCACAGGTAACCAACTTTCTTACCATTTAACTGTTTATTTTTTCCTTTCTTTTTGGATAAATGAGCTTCACTACCTTCCCATGATTCCAGGTTTTCATCGAGATATTTGGCTATTTCTTCACTGTATTTTTTGGTTCCAATGGTGTAATTGTCACTTTTATTGCGAATGTAGCTGATTCCGTCACCTTTTTCTTCCATTACCTTTGATATTTCCATTATTTTCTTATAAAAATCTATAGACATAATATGATCTCCTTATTTTTTTAGAATAAAAATGTATTATGAATAATTTAGCTGAAATATGATTCAATATTATTCAAAAACTGATTTTTTATTCATAAAAAATTCAATTTTTTCAAATTTTACTAGTTCATTATATATTCATGTATCCTCATGAAAATACTTTACGGAAAATAAAAAATGTGTGAAAAGTAGGATCAATCCCTTTCTGGATAAATCCACAAATTCACTTATATTTCTAAAAAAACTATTTATTAGAGTGTTACACCCATATCTAACTGTTCTGTGAGCTCTTTGTAACGGTTACGGATTGTAACTTCAGTTACTCCAGCTATATCTGCCACATCACGTTGTGTTTTCCTTTCACCTAAGAGTACTGAGGCAATGTATAATGCAGCAGCAGCCACTCCAGTAGGCCCTCTCCCGGAGGTCAGACCTTTTTCCATGGCTTTTTCTATGATTTCTATGGCTTTGGATTGAACTTCTCCTGATAGATTCAGTTCACTGGCGAAACGTGGAACATAGTCAACTGGACTGGTGGGTGGTAGTTTAATGTTCAGTTCCCTGGTGAGGAAACGGTAGGTTCTGCCCACTTCCTTTTTACTGACCCTGGAAACTTCCGCAATTTCATCCAGGGTCCTGGGAACGTTACATCTCCGGCAGGCTGCGTATAGTGATGCGGCAACCACTCCTTCTATGCTTCTTCCTCTGATGAGCTTGTTCTCCACTGCGTTACGGTACACCACTGATGCTGCTTCTCTAACGCTTCTGGGAAGTCCCAGTCTAGAGGAGTCGCGGTCCAGTTCACTGAGTGCAAAGGCCAGGTTTCGTTCTGTTGCCCCGGAAATCCTTATTTTACGCTGCCATTTTCTGAGCCGGTACCATTGGGCTCGGTTACGGGCAGGTATGTCACGACCATAAATGTCCTTGTTTCTCCAGTCAATCATGGTGGAAAGACCCTTGTCGTGTATGGTGTAGGTGATTGGTGCTCCTACTCTGGTTCTTTTATCCCGCTGTTCATGGTCAAAAGCCCTCCACTCGGGCCCCATGTCCACCAGGTTGTCATCGATTACCAGGCCGCATGCACCACAAACAATTTCTCCACGTTCAGGGTCATTGTTAATCTTCTCAGACTGACATTCAGGACATTTTGTCTCGATTTTTTCAATCTCAGACATGTCCTGCTTCATCTGTTCTTTCCCTGAAACTTCCCTCTTTTCTTTAGTGATTTCAGGAACCTTTTCAACTAATTCTTGCTTCGTTTCCGTCGCCCCCATTTCTTCTTACTTTGTTTAGGTACATAAAGTGTCTCTCCAACTCGGTTTTCAAAGTTTTTAGAATTTTTTGCATGAATTTTCACTGAAATGTATGGATCTTTGGTAGGTCCGAAAACATCATGAATATAACCAACTTTCTTATGATGGGAGTTAAAAACTGACAATCCCAAGGCAGGGGTTTGGTGTGATCGAAGTATAATTCGCCCTCTGTTGGAGAGATGCAGTATATTACCAAGTTTCTTCATGCACTAAAACCGAAAATCTTATATATGTTTGTAACTATTCTTTCAGAATTAGTATATAAATGTTTCGATAGATTTATAATAAAGATCACTAAAAGTATTCTTATATTCACTATCAAATTTCTATAAATCGGCTGGTAGTGGGTTAACACTTTTATTTTTAACTTTGCGGCTGTAATAGAGGGCAGCAACAGCACCAATTATGGTGGGAACTATATAGCTTGCCAGACGATCAATTAGGCTGGCAGCCATTACCACATCTGCTGAAACACCCACCACAGCGAAAAGAGCGATTAAAGTAGCTTCCCGTATTCCCCAAGCACCTGGAAGTAAAGGTAAAAGAGAAATCAATATTCCAATGGTGTATATGATCACCAGGGGTAGAATGGGAGGGTAAACTCCTAAAGATCCAAAACAAACGTACATCCTAAGCATATCAAAACCCCACATGGCAAAGGAGAGTAAAAAAGCCATTATGAATACTTTACGATCCTGTAGGGCAGTGAGAAATCCCCTTGAAAATCGGTTAATGTAGAAGATGATTTTTTCTTTTATTTCAACGAAGGATATGTCTTTTTTGGTTAAGCGCATTACAGTGGGATAGATGGATCTAGCGAGAGATATTAAAATTCTTTGGGTAATTTCTTTATTAAGGCCGGCGTAGATGAGTATTCCAAATAGGGTAATGGAAACTATGATCATGGCAACTACGAATATGCGGGTTACCGGTGGAATATCCCAGCTTAACAAGAATAAGGCTGCTATGATGGATATAAGTACAAATGGTAGGAATTCAAAGACACGGTCTGCTGTGGATGATGCGAATCCTATTTCAAATGGTGTTCCTTCAACTTCTTTTAATAAAAATGCTCTCAGGGGTTCTCCTCCGGCTGCACTGGGTGTAACATTGTTTCCAAATAAGCTGGCAAAGAGCATCATCATGACTGTGGTGAATTTGGGAGATGTGTCTACCACGTCCAGTATTATTTTCCACCTTGCAGTCCATGCAATGAGTATTCCGGCTTCCATTACAAAGTTTAAGAGAACCCACTCCCATCTAGCCTTCTTTAAGGTGTCAAGAACATCATTGAAACCTATTAGGAAGGTCATGGCAAAGATCATAAATGCAGCCACCCCAAAAGTGGCCAAGATCTTCCATTTATGCTTCTTAATAACTGCGTATGTGTCTTCCATGAAAACCTCTAAAAAAATTTTAGTCAATTAATCCTTAAACATATTATTTACAAATTTGATTGTTTATGATTATTATTAATAAAGTTCCGTTGACGGATTAAAACCATTTAAATCAAGTCTCAAATATCGAATAAAAATTCATAAATAATTCCCTTAAATACCTAAAATATCAGACAATAATGCACCTTCCTGAATTAGGCCCAGTATTTCTTCTTCTTTTTGTTTTATTTTCCTGGCTTCGTTTATTACCTTCTTTAAAAGATTTTCAGGCACTAAAACCACACCACAATCATCACCGAAAACCCAGTCTCCAGGGTTAACTAAAACTCCTCCACAGTCCAGAGGGATGTTAATTTCTCCTTCAGCACTGGGGTTACCTGCATTGGGAACTATACTGCGGGAAAAAACCGGGTAATTAAGGTCGCGAATTGCTTTAACATCTCTTACTGCACCATAAATCACGGTACCTCCCAGACCTTTCTCCTGGGAGTAGGTGGAAAATAGTTCACCCCAAACTCCTACGTCATCCCCATCACAGGATATGAAAATAATTTCCCCTTCTCTGGCAGTTTCAATGGCTTTAAGTGAAGTTCCCCAATCATCCTGTCTGGTACTAACAGTAACCACTCTTCCCTGAATCTTCAAATTATTTTTAACAGGTTTCACTTGAGGTATAACTCCGTCTTTACCAGTTAGATTCTTTAATGCATCTGAAATCTGTGAAGTGCTAATATCCATACCTTCCAATTTAAAATCAATCTTTTCAGAATTTTTTTGGGATGAAAACTTTTTTAATAATAAATTAGGGGAAACTTCCAATTTTTTGGCCATGAAATCAGTCCTGTGGAGTTGTAACTTCCTCAACCATGGTTTTACCGGCGACTACTTCGTCCACACTGTGAATTGAACCACCATACTGTTCTATGGCTTTACTTATCTCCTCAAAGTCCAGATCGTTACCCTGCATGGTAACTTTAATGTTTTCAGTTTCCTTATCAATTTCCATTAGGGTAACGTTAACTCCTTCCACACCATTCACTTCGCTTAAAAATTTAGCAAAATGAGGCAAAGTAGGTTCATGGGGCTTTAATATGTCTAAAACTATTCTTATAAGACCTTTTGCCAATTTAGGTCCTCCAGTTATTTCTTCATCAATATTTTAGTTTCATTTTGCATCTGTATTTGCTTGTATAAATTCTTTATTAAATATATTATAAAACTTTATGCTCAAGTGAAACAGTTTTAAATGGTTAAACAAAGCCTAAACATTCTGTTATAGTTTATATTCTCCTGTTTTCCATAAAAAAAATCTAGTCCGTTATATTCTTCAATATATGGTAATTCCAACAATTTTAGTGGGAAAGAAGTATGGCTATTTACTTCAATTTTATATAGGAGATAATGCATATTAAACATAGATACTTACATAGCACCAGAATAGGGCTAATCATGAGTTTTATTAAATTGTTCAATATAATCGAAGAGCTTAAGATCTGTGGGGATCAGGGAATTCCAGTTCTAATTGAAGGCAAAAAGGATGAAAAGGCCTTAAAGGAACTGGGAGTAAATGGAAATTTCATAAAAGTTTCTGGTTCAGGACTCAAACTCTTTGAAATTGCAGAAGTAGCGGCTCTATCACCAAGAGTGGTCATATTAACAGACTTTGATCGCAAAGGCAATCAACTTGCCAAAAGACTTTCAGAGGATATTCAAAGTCTTGGTTCTCATCCAGACCTTCGCTTCAGAAGGATAATCATGGGGATTACTCGTCGTTTTATTAAGGATATTGAGAGCCTCCCTCGGCATATGGAACAATTGGAACTTGAAGAAAACCCATCTGGTGTGAAATGGTATTACTATCATTAATAGTATTCCCAGATATTGATCTTCAGGCTTATTGTCTAGCCTCATTTTATCAGTAGTATCTATGCATTGATGGAGGCCCAAAAAATGGGAACTAAAGAAGAAATCAGTACAACTAAATATCTTATTCATGCTCAGATAAATGCTAACGGAATTGTGGAAAAACCGGATGTGGTGGGAGCCATATTCGGACAAACTGAGGGACTTTTAAGTAATGATCTTGATTTAAGAGAACTGCAAAAAACAGGCAGGATCGGTCGAATCAAAGTAAATATCAACTCCAAAGCAGGCCGGTCCAAGGGGGAAATTGTAATCCCATCCAGTTTAGATCGGGTGGAAACAGCTATTTTAGCTGCTTCACTGGAAACCATTAACCGGGTGGGACCCTGCGAAGCCTACATACAGGTTAACAAAGTGGAAGATGTGCGGGCAGTTAAAAGAAGGAAAGTAGTGGATCGAGCCAAGGAACTTTACAAGGGGATGATGGAGGAAGTCACCCCGGAAAGCCTCAAAATGATTGAAGAGGTTAAAGAGGCCATGCGCATCCATGAAATCACTGATTTTGGTCATGATAAACTCCCTGCCGGTCCTAATGTAGCATCCTCTGATGCTATTCTGGTAGTGGAAGGCCGTGCCGATGTTTTAAACCTGCTGAGGTATGGTGTGAAAAATGCCATTGCAGTGGAAGGAGTAAGCGTTCCCAAAACAGTAGCAGAACTAACCAAGAAAAAAACAGTTACTGCATTTTTAGACGGTGACCGTGGCGGAGACCTGATTCTCAAAGAACTTCTTCAAGTCGGGGAATTGGACTATGTAACCAGAGCTCCTCGCGGTAAAGAAGTAGAGGACCTCACCAAGGATGAAGTTATGGTGGCTTTAAGGGACAAGATACCTGTTGAACAGATATACCATGATATGGGAATTAAACAGGAAAAGGTTGAAAAGAAAGCAGCCATGGACAAAATTCCGGATAAAATCAAATTATTGAAAGGAATCCTTAAGGATTTGGAGGGTTCTGGTAATGCGGAGATACTGGATGATGCTTTAAACATCCTTAAAGAGGTTAAAGTAGAGTCCCTGTATGAAGAACTGAAAAACTTACAGGGTGAAGGAGCATACGCAGTGGTATTTGATGGTGTGGTCAGCCAGAGGCTCATTGACATTGCCAAGGATAAAGGAATAAAACAAATTGTAGCAGTGAGAATGAGCGAAGTTGTAAAAAAACCCAGCCAACTGAAAATCATCACCCGCTGAGACTAAAGACTAAATAAATTTAAATAATTAAATTTATAATCCTTTAATTAGGGATAAAAAGATTGGATAACATTCTGATTGAAATCGTTATCCAAAAACATTTTTTTTAAATATTTCCCGATTTTTTCCCTGGTAATCCTTAAATTACAGTATAAAATAATTTGACTCTTACCTATTTATCATCCAGCACTATCATCCAGTACAATAGTACAATTCACTAAATAATCCAATTCACTATTATCATCCACTTCAATTCAATGGTAAGCAAGATAGCTTGTAAAACAAGGATCAGTTAGTTCAGATGGAATGAATTTATTTAATTCCTCTAACATATTAATTTATTGAACCCATTTATCTACACTTTAGATGTGGGAAAGTTTCACAGTGCATAACCTTTAGATAAAATAAAAATTGAGGGATATCATGTATGTTAACATGAAGAAAGAGTTTTTAAATGATATTGAAAGCACTGCTGATATTTTAATTCCTAAAGATCCCTTGGAAAGAGTTATTGGGCATGATGACATCATAAAGTTTGTTAAAATTGCTGCCAAACAAAGGAGAAATCTTTTACTGGTCGGCCCTCCGGGGATAGGGAAATCTCTCATAGCCCAAGCCATATCTTTTCACCTGGCCAAGCCCCAGGAAGAAATTACTGTTGTTAACAACCCAGAACAGCCTGAAAGACCATTTGTGGAAGTAAAAACCCGTAAGGAGATTGAAAACGAAATAGAAGATCTGCAAAGGGCTGAAGGTGAGATTGTAACTCCCCAGGAAGTTCCAGAAATTGTTGCCGAACGTTTAGGTTTCAGATGTTCCAATTGTGAGAACTATACCAGCGCCTACCAGAGCATATGTCCCCACTGCGGGTCTGATAAATATTCACACCTCAACGCCCGCAGAAAACATCTGGGGGACCTTTTAGGAATGTTTGAAATGGACAGTGGGCCAGTTAATGTTCCCCAGGACAGAGTAACCACCACTCGCATGCATCAGGGTAGAGAAGAGGTGGTGATTTATGAAAGGGCAGATGGTGACCGGATCAAAATTTTGGATCAGCACGCCCTTGAAAAAAGGAGAGAAATGGTGGAGGAGAAACCCAAAAATATAATAGTCCCCCTGGAGCGGAAGAGTTTCATCCAGGCCACCGGGGCCAGTGAAACTGAATTACTGGGAGATGTAAGGCATGATCCCTATGGAGGTCATCCTGATCTGGGAACACAACCCTATGAAAGGGTAGTTCCTGGTGCAGTTCACGAAGCCCATGAAGGAGTTCTTTTTATTGATGAAATCGTTCATATAGCTCCTCTGCAGCGATACATATTAAGTGCCATGCAGGACAAGTACTTTCCTATTGTGGGTAGAAATCCTCAAAGCGCTGGAAGTTCAGTGAAAGTAGAAGATGTTCCCTGTGACTTCATATTTGTAGGTGCCTGTAATATCCGTGACATTCAACAC
Source organism: Methanobacteriaceae archaeon (assembly GCA_013403005.1). NCBI lineage: Archaea > Methanobacteriati > Methanobacteriota > Methanobacteria > Methanobacteriales > Methanobacteriaceae > Methanobacteriaceae archaeon. Next base: position 328,864 of record JACBOA010000001.1, read on the forward strand.
ATACTACCGCCTTTACGTTCTCGTATACAGGGCGAAGGATACGAAATACTCCTGAAAACTACCATGCCGGATACTGAGGAGAACCAGGCAAAAATGGCTCAGTTCGTAGCTCAGGAGATCGAAATAGATGGAAAAATACCACATGCCACCTTAAGTGCCGTAAAATTAATTGTGGAAGAAGCACGCAAAAGAGCTAAAATAATTGATGACCAGAAGGATTCCCTAACCTTAAGACTTCGAGATCTGGGAGGTCTTGTTCGCATGGCTGGTGATATGGCAGTTATGGAAGGAGATTCTTTAATTGATGAACGACACATAATTTTCGCCATAAAAAATGCCATATCCATAGAGGATCAGATCTTAGAACGCTATCAATCATTTGAACAGGCACTGGAAAAAGATCTTTCAACTTCACAGAAGAAGCATTCTGTGAAAAAAGGAGTATCCAATGATCATGTGGACCGCAGCTACCTTTAAAATTCACGTATTAGATATTATTTTTTTAAACTTTTTTTAAAGTCTTTATTATGAAATTATACTATTTATCTAATACTAGGTCTAGAAATGAAAAGATTTAATTATTTAAATGATGATATTGATATAGTAATAGTCTGAAATCTGGTTTAAACAATATAATTATTAACAATTGATACCATGAACCACTATTCCAAGGGAAACTGGAAATCATCCAATGGTGCTCCCACTGATATCCATAAATTTGTGGGGAATACTCCAAATTATCCGCAGGATGAGAATTTTCTGGAAGCATATGATATTCCAGAAATGATGGAAGATTACCTTTTTGAACTGGAAATAAGGAACTACTCCCATAACACCATCAAAACTTACCGGTCAATCATAAACAATTTCTACAATTTCCTGAAAGATGAGAAGGATCTGAATGATGAAAGGCAGGTTTTAAGAGGTTTCAAACGTTATATTCGTTATTTGAAGCGTGAAAAGAATGTTTCACAGAATTATATTTATTTGGTGACTGTGGTAGTTAAGAAATTCTTTGAATTTGGGGGTATAACCATCCTGGATGAGGTTCAAACTCCGAAAAGAACCAAATCACTCCCTAAATCCCTTAACGAGGATGAAGTAAAAAGCCTTATTCATGCACTGGATAATTATGAGCCAGTTGATTCATCTTCACCCACATCTGAATCTTTAAAACTCCGAAATAAGTTAATATTAGCACTTTTATATTCTTCTGGGTTGCGAGTTTCAGAACTGGTTACTCTGCAGACAAACCATGTTGATTTGGATGAAAGAACCATCAGAATACGTGGGAAAGGGGAAAAAGATAGGATAGTTCTTTTCGATGATGCTACCCGGGAAATGCTTATTGAATTCTTACAAAAAAGAACCTGTGATAGTGAATACCTTTTTGTAAACCGTAAAGGTAATCATTTAACTCCCCGCTATGTGCAGATGATGATCAAAGATTACGCCAGGGTGGCAGGTATAAAAAAGAAGGTAACTCCCCATATCCTCCGCCACTCATTCGCCACCCACCTCTTAAAGAATGGTGTGGATATTCGCGCCATCCAACAACTTCTAGGCCATTCAAATTTATCCACCACTCAGATATACACCAGTGTAGATATGGTAACGCTTAAAAATGTTTATGATAAGGCTAAACTGCTTTAAAATTGTTTCATCAAATTTTTTTGTTATTAATTCTTCATAAACAGATTCTATTCATTAAAAATATTCATAAAAATTATATGGATAATGATATTAATGAAAAAGAACATTAATAAGAATACATTTTATTAATTATTAATATAAAAGTATTATTATTTTAATATTTATCTTATTTTTTTTATCTTATTATTTGTTCTATTATTGAACTCAAATTTTCAACTTTAAGCAGCTTTTATATCAATTATTAATTTATAATAATTTTTTAATAAATAATTTGTTCTGGAATATATATAAAAAACATAAATTGTAAAGGCTTGCAAAGGCTAATTTCACGATTTTTTCTTCAGGGTGCATGGGTAAAAATTAAAAATGGAAAAGTATAAAACTAATGAAATCAATACTCGATATTGATATTAAATATAGAAAATAGATATCGAATTTAGATATAAATTAATAGGTGTACTGGGATCAGTAGTTGTACAAATAAGTAGTGGGAGTAGAAAAATGGCTTTAAATCGAAAGTTTTTCCTGGGATTTATCCGCATACACATACTCTACCATGCAAGCAAGGAAGAAATCTATGGAGTGCAGATGATTAAAGAGCTTAAAAATCATGGTTATAAAGTCAGTCCGGGTACAATGTATCCTATACTTCACTCTCTGGAAAGCGAGGGGTTTTTGAAATGTAGAAAAGAGAACGTTAACGGAAAAATAAGGAAATATTACCAAATAACATCTAAGGGTAGGAAAATCCTTCAGGAATCTCGAGTTAAAATCAATGAACTAATAAATGAGGTTATGGATGATTAGAGAGGTTATGATGATTAGATCTCACCTGGAAGATGACCAGAGCCTAAGGTAATATAATGGATGTTTGTAGTAGGATGCAGCGGATTATAGATTCAATTGATTATAGATTCCATTTAAAGAATTTAGATTTCTTTAAGGATTTCTTTAAGGACTTTAAGATCTTAGGTTCCATGGAAAAATTGAGGAATTTTTATGTTCAAACTAAATTTTGAGTTATCAAAGGATAGTATAAAAAACAACTCCATCAAATTCATCGTTCTATTGGGAATTGTAAGCTTATTTGGTGACATGACCTATGAAGGTGCTCGCAGCATAACTGGCCCCTACTTGGCATTACTGGGTGCTAATGCTGCTGCAGTAGGTTTCGTAGCTGGATTTGGAGAGTTAATAGGTTACGCACTTCGTTTTCTCTCAGGATATCTGGCGGATAAAACAAGAAGGTACTGGTTTATGACCATTACCGGCTACGCAGTGAACCTAATCGCAGTACCATTACTTGCTTTTGCTGGAAACTGGCCTATGGCAGCTTTTCTATTGATTGCTGAAAGAATGGGAAAAGCCATACGCACACCACCCCGTGATGTAATGTTATCCCATGCCACATCACAGGTTGGGTCTGGATGGGGATTCGGACTCCACGAAGCCATGGATCAGATCGGAGCCATTTTAGGGCCTCTGTTGGTGGCGGTGATTATGTATTGGAATGGTAATTACCAAACCAGCTTTCTATTTTTGTTCCTACCAGCAATTCTGGCTTTAACCGTACTTCTTACTTCAAGATTTTTATACCCTAACCCTCATGATTTAGAAATAAATGTCCCCCAACTGGAAACAAAAGGACTGATGAAAATATACTGGATTTACATTGTGGGGGTAATTTTCATTGCTCTTGGATTTGCTGATTTCCCCCTAATCGCTTTTCATTTCCAAAAGGTAGAAACAGTCTCACCAGTAATGATCCCCATCTTTTATTCTGTAGCCATGGGTGTGGATGCACTGGCAGCTTTAATATTCGGAAGATTCTTTGATAAGATCGGAATGTGGGCCTTAATCATGGCAGTCACGGCATCAGCCTTTTTCGCTCCACTGGTATTCTGGGGTGGATTTAACCTGGCTTTACTGGGAATGGTATTATGGGGAGTGGGAATGGGTGCCCAAGAATCCATTATGAGGGCAGCAGTTGCGGGAATGTCACCTATTAATAGGAGAGGATCCGCCTATGGTATATTCAGCACAATTTATGGAGTTTCATGGTTCATAGGAAGTTTTGCCATGGGAATCATTTATGACTTCTCTCTCAGTTTGATGGTGATTTTTTCAGTATTAACGCAGATAATAGCAATCCTACCTCTACTATTAATCAGAAATCATCGCCCATGATGTAATTCAGGCCAGAAAAACTGATTTAAAACTCAAAAAGCACATTTAATGACTTTATAATTAATTATCTCAAAGATATTTATTTATAGGGTTTTGGACATAGTTACAACTAAGCTCAGGTATAACTGGTTCAGGATTCAAAATTAAGATCATTCAGGAGTATTTGTGAATTATGATTGTATGATTGTGAAAAATCATCATTAAAATTTAGGGGGGTTGTTGTTTTTTGAGGAAATTCCCAAGGCCGTGTCTGGTTTCAAGTAAATGTATAGAATTCGAGGCCTGTCGTTACAATGGTCTTATCATCAAAAGTAGCCTGGTTGAAAAGCTTAAAAACTTCGCGGATTTTATCCCAGTTTGTCCCGAGGTGGAAATTGGACTGGGCATACCCCGGGACCCTATTCACCTGGAGGAAAATAATGATCAGATAATGCTAATCCAACCTTCAACAGGTGCTGATTTCACCGAAAACATGGAATACTTTGCAGATTCTTTTTTGAATTCTATCGAAGTGGTAGATGGGTTCATCCTCAAAAATAAATCCCCTTCCTGCGGTATTAAAGCAGTTAAGGTTTATCCTCCCGGGGCTAAAGCAAGACCCCGTACAGATGGAGTTGGATTGTTCGCCAGAAAGGTTTTTGAAAGTTTTCCCTATCTCCCTGTTGAGGATGAAGGCCGCCTGCGCAATCTATATTTAAGGGAAAATTACCTGACACGAATTTACACCCTAGCAGAATTCCGGGAAAATGTTGAAAATGGGGATTTCGCTAGCCTAGTTAATTTCCACCGGAAAAATAAGTTATTATTCCTATCCTACAGTCAAACTTATACCCGTAAACTGGGCAGATTGGTGGCTAATTCCTCAAAGAATTCTTTAAATGAGTTAATTGAAAAATATAAACAGATTATGAGAAAGATGCTTGTTAAGGATCCTTTGCCACCTGCCAATATCAATGTTTTAATGCATGCTATGGGACATTTCTCTAAGGATCTCCATCACCAGGAGAAATCATTTTTCCTGGAATCATTGGAAAAATACAGGCAGGGAAGAGTACCATTATTAGTAACTCAAAACTTACTTAAATCATGGATCATCCGTTTTAACAATGAATATCTTTCTGATCAGACTTTCTTTGAACCATACCCTGATGAACTCATGGAAATAACCTTCATTTAACTTAAACTATCATCAATTTTTAAATTCAAATCTTCAATATCCACCTAAAATCATTTGTATTATCCAAAGTTCTCTTGTGTTCCTTATCTTATGGAAGTTGATGAACATGATCCAAAGCCAACGGTTGAGTAAACTTAATGAGAATCCAGTACAGGAGGGGGATTATGTTTTATACTGGATGCAGGCATCTCCCCGTTCACACTATAACCATGCACTGGAATACAGCATAATGAAGGCTAATCATCTTAAAAAGCCATTACTGGTATATTTTGGTTTAACTAATGATTTTCCAGAGGCTAATAAGAGACATTACTCCTTCTTACTTCAGGGACTTCAAAACACCAAGATTTCCCTAGAAAAGAGGGGAATAAAGATGGTGGTTCAGTTAGTTTCACCCCCTGAAGGTGCCAGGGAGTTAGCAGAAAACGCTTCCATGTTAATCACTGATAAGGGATATCTTAAAATTCAAAGAGAATGGATTCAGATGGTTATTGATAGTGTAAAGTGTCCCATGCAACAGGTAGAAACCAATGTGGTGGTTCCCCTTGAAACCGCTTCACCTAAAGAAGAATATTCTGCGGCCACCCTCCGCAGAAAGATAAATAAAAGACTAAAAGATTTTTTAGTGCCACTTAAAATGGAAAATCATCTAAAAAGCTCACAGGAACTGGATATTGAATCAATAACTCTCGATAATTTGAATAGGCTCATGAAAAGGATGAGGCTTGATTCTAAAGTCGAATCAGTTGAACATTTTAAAGGAGGCACTGAAAATGCCCTTAAATTGCTTGATGATTTCCTTAAAAATAAGATCGATAAATTTGAAGAGAGAAATGATCCCACCAGGGATTATCTGTCCCATATGAGTCCCTACCTTCATTTTGGTCAGATATCTCCTCTTTACATCGCACTCAAAGTTTTAAAAACCAACAGTCCTGGTAAAAATGCTTATCTGGAAGAATTAATTATAAGGCGGGAGCTGGCCATGAACTTCGTTTATTACAATCCACATTATCATCGCTTGAATTGTCTTCCAGAATGGGCTCTTAAAACTCTAATGAAACACCGAAATGATAAACGAGAATACCTGTATTCTTTTAAAGACTTTGAAAATGCAGAAACTCATGATCCCTACTGGAATGCAGCCCAGAATGAGATGAGATATAAGGGTAAAATGCATGGTTATATGAGAATGTACTGGGGTAAAAAAATTCTCGAATGGACCAATGAACCTGAAGAAGCTTACCAGATTGCCCTTACCCTCAATAATAAGTATGAGTTGGATGGTCGGGACCCTAATGGATTTGCAGGGGTGGCCTGGTGTTTCGGAAAGCATGACCGTGCATGGAAGGAGAGGGAAATATACGGAAAAGTACGTTACATGAATGCCAATGGTCTTAAAAGAAAATTCAAAATAGACCTTTATGTTGATAGCATAGAAGATGTGATGAATAATACGGATATGGATGATTAATTAGTAAATTGGTGAATTTAGGATTTATTATTATAAATTAGGAGTTATTGATTAATTTAGGGGATATGGATAAACAATATATAAATCCAACTGTAAAAATCATTTAAGAATTGAATTAAACAGTATCTGTCTAGTCAAGTAGGGGTTTGGGAAGTTTTCATTTTAAGAAAAGTTATATATTCATCATTGCATCTAATAAGTTAAGGAGCTTCACTGAAGCTTTGCACGGTATTTTAAAAGTTACTAGGATATTAGGATGTTAGTTAATAAGAGCATAATATCAGACTAATATCTGTCCTATGCACATTTAAAACATAATAGAAGTTGAATTGTAGGAGTATTGAAAATTTTCATGAAGTAAAGAGTGATATGTATGGAAATCAGCACTGAAAAATATTACCGGAAGAGATACTCATTATTTGAATGGAGATCAAACACCTCCACAGTTAATAAATTAATCATAGCATTTTTCATGGCCTGTGTTACAGGAATAATGGCTCAAGTTGTCATACCGCTACCCTGGACTCCGGTACCAATTACTGCCCAGACCTTTGCTGTCTTAATGGCTGGTGTGGTGCTGGGCCGTTGTTGGGGTGGCATAAGCCAGGTGATATATCTGGCAGTGGGCTTATTGGGTGTTCCCTGGTTTGCAGGACTTAGTGGTGGTTATACAATTATTTTAGGCGCTACAGGGGGTTATTTAATAGGTTTTATTCTTGCAGCACTCTTCCTTGGCTACTTCACAGATAAATACACTCATTCCCGTAACTTCCGACCGATGCTGGGACTCATGCTCCTGGCTAACTTCGCCCTAATTTATATCCCGGGTTTAGTAGGATTGGGATTATGGATGTACCTGGTTAAGGGAAGCTTCCCCACAATCTTAACCATTATTAGCATGGGTCTTTTACCCTTTATTTTCGGAGATCTGGTTAAAATAGGGGGAGCAGCTGCTTTAACCAAGGCCATAACGCCTAAAGATAGATATTAATCCAAAAGAAGGTTTATGGAAATTTAAGAGGATGTCTCAAAGGGAGAATAATATGGTGGGTAACGTCGAAATTGGCGTTGTTTCTGAGCCTGTGGAGATCAGAGCCCATCACCTCCTATGCATCCAAGGATTCCAGGGCCACGGCTACAGCAAGGATTTCACGACAAATATGGCAAAAATTGTCCATAAACTCCGAGATAATCCTTCTACTTTTTTAAAGATTGTCAGAGGCGCGGATTCCATATGCAGGTATTGTCCTCATCTTTCAAATGGTACCTGTTATCTGGATCCCATATCTGAAAGCAGAATCAAGGTTATGGATAATTTATTACTTCAATATTTAGAAATTAACCATGAATCCCTGGTATCCTGGAATGAGATAAAAACTTTAACCAAGAATTTAAGCCCACGGACTATTAAAAAGATATGTGCAAATTGTTTTTGGAAAAATAAGTGTTTATATTTCCAGAAAAGAGTTCTATAAAATTCATCATATCCTGATTGCAAATACAATCCAAGGTATGTGATATGGGGAAAATATTTTATTATAAAGTTTATCCTAAAAAAAAATAAGTTATAAAATTAAAATTAAGGATGGAAATAGTCATTCTGATTTCCATTTCTTGATTCTTCTACTTAGATCCTTGCTTTATACTTCACTTCCTTGAAGCGTAATTCAAATTTGGTTCCTTTACCATGTTCAGTTTCTAATTTGATATCTCCTTTAATCTGATCCACTAGGGTGTTAACTAGTTGCAGACCCAAACTCCTGGTTTGGTAAAAATCAATATCATCTGGAAAACCTACCCCATTATCAGAAATTGTAACCAGGTAACCATCACCCTCTAATTTAGCACTTATTTTTATCTCTCCATTTTGACCCTCTTGGAAAGCATGATTCAATGAATTGGTCAGTAGCTCATTCATTATCAATCCCAGGGGGATGGCAGTATCTATTCCCATTTTAATATCTTCAATATCAGCTTTCAATTTTATTTCTCGGTTATGCGCATTGTAAGATTGAAAAAGAGTGTTCACCAGGTTCCTAATGTAATCTTTAAAATAGATACTGGCCAGATCTGGAGACCGGTACAGTAATTCATGAACCATGGACATTGATCTAACCCTATTCTGACTTTCTTTAAAAACATCTCTAACGGATTCATTTTCAATACTGCGGGACTGAAGATTGAGAAGACTGGAGATAACCTGCATATTATTCTTAACCCGGTGATGAATCTCCCTTAACAAAACCTCTTTTTCATTTAAGGATTGAATTATTTTTTTTTCAGCCTGCCTACGATTTTCTGATTCCAAATAGCGTGAGACCAGGTTAGCAATAGCCCCTGCAAAATCCTGATCTTCAAAACTCCATTTTCTCTTCCTATCCCCCACATGTTCATGACACAGAACTCCGTACAACTCTCCTTTAAACCAGATGGGAACATCCAGCATGGAAATGATCCCCAAGGGTTTCAAATAAGATTCTGCGAATTCAAAGGTATTTGGATCATTAATTGCATCATATGCTGCTATGTTGTGGCTGTTCTTAATGGCTTTGAAATACTGGGGATAATCCAGAGCCTTGAGAATGAAACCTTTATCATGGGTCTTTGTACTTTTCTGGTATAGGTCACGGCATACAATTTCAGTCTTATCATCATTAAAGAACCAAATACTCACTCTTTCCACATCTAAAATATCAGAATCATATTCAACTAATGTTTTAAATGCATGTTCCAGGTCATTAGCTTCTTCACGTGTTAACTGGAGAAGTACATCCTGTCTTCGAATAGTGGATTTGGTTTTTTCATTTAACTTTTTTTCTCTGATCTTTCTTAAGGTTACATCTTCTCCAGAACTTAAGGTCCCTACTATCTCTTTATTTTCATTTTTTAGAAAAGTGTGCTGCCATGAAATGGTTCTTTTTTCTCCTTCCCGGTTAATAATGTTAGTTTCAGTTTGCATATTTTTGTAATCTTTTGGATTTTGAATTGATTTTGTGAAAATAGATTTTGCATCCTCCCTCTCCTCAGGTGCCACGAATGTGGAAAACCAATCCTTTCCAATTATTTCCTCCTTAGGGTATCCTAAAACCTGGCAACCTTTTTTGTTCACTAGTTTCACACATCCTTTCAGGTCCAGCACCAACAATATCACTCCGGAAATATTGAAATAACTTTGCGCCCGATCTCTTTCTCTTTTAAGTTTTTTTTCAGTTTTCTTTCTTTTTATGATCTCTTGCTGGGCGTTGAGATACAGGGTTTGATTTTCTTTCAAGGACAATAATTGCCTGATAACCACCAGTAAAATTGTTAAACCAACACCTGTTTCTAAAACCATTAAGTTCATGTCGGAATAATTTTTATACCCTACGATAAGCAGCAAATAGGATAAAATAACAAGTAAATAAGGTAAATATATATTATAAGAAAATTTATGAGGGTCTCTGGAGGTTGTCGCCTCTTTCTCATGAGATATAATCTCATTGGCTCTCATTATTCCTGCAAGACCTAATAGGAAGTAACCTATCATCCAACCGGTTTCCATAGGATTTCCTGAAAAGTAGTTTCCTGAAATGGTTTGTTGAACAAACCAGATATCGGTGAAAAGTTGTGCAACGATTGAAGCAGCTAACAGGAGAAGAACACTATCTTTTAAACTTTTAATTCGATTGAAAATCAAATCAAGTAATGGGAAAAGGAGTGCAAAATCCAGCATAATATACAAAATGGAAAGATAAAGTCCTAAACCCTCTCCGGTCTTAGTCTCTAAAGTGGGCATTATAAGGAAGGTCCAAAAGAACATGCCACTGGCAATAAGTATTATAGCCATGTCCAAGACGGTTTTATAGTTTCTATCAGTATTTTGAGATAAACGTGGCAACATAAAAATACCAATGGCAAATAGGGGATAGTACAAAATATAACCCACATCAGCAATAGAGGGGAAAGGCTCGGTTCGAAGTCCCATTTCTAAAATACTCCAAATCACATCACCTACTAAATAAGAAAATTGTGCCAGTGTCAAAAATAACCATGCAGTGTACTCGGATGATTTACATGTTTTAAGAACCCTCAAGGTTAATATAAGGAATATGATCACGATTAGGTTGACTAAGGGGCTAATTGTGTTGCTTAAAACTGTAAGAAATTCCTGATTACCTAAAAAAATAAGGGTTAACATTAGATAAACAACTGTAAATACTGCAGATATAATAGTGGCATTACGTAATGAAATCAACCTTATCTTAGGATTCTTCTCCAAACTCACACTTTCCTGAGAGGTTGCTATAATAAAGAAGTTACTATGATAATATATTTTAACTCTGTATTTTTAAAAAACTTTGCACATAATAACCAACAGATATAACTGCATAAATAAAATTAAGAACGTATTATGGATTTAGGTAACTAATAGCAATAAATCCTTTCATCTTCTAAAACACATTTTAGATTATTACTTTATGACTTAATTCAATACTGATGTGACTTTGCTTAGGAAAAATGATTATAAGTTGATTAGAATGTGGCCATAGGAATAATAATACGGGGTGAGTATCACACAGCTGGAGAAATTACAGCTCAATATTAATATAATTATGAAGCATGATCACAGTTAATCTAAATATCAACAACTCCATAAGGGGTTTATCAACAACTCCTAAGGGTGAGGGCATATCTTTCTTCTCAAAATTCAATTAGGTTATTGTGATTATTCAGGGGGGATTGAAAGGGGAGAGTGTGAACTTTGACAGATAAAAAAAACAGGGTAACCATAGAAGATAATCATCATAAGTTCATGGCCTTTGCTCAGGAAGAAGCCATGGAAAGCTTGAGAAATGGAGGCATTCCTATTGGCGCTGTTCTGGTAAAAAACGGTGAAATAATAGGAAGAGGGCATAACAAACGGGTTCAGCTCGATTCAGCAATTCTCCACGCCGAAATTGAATGTTTAGAAAGTGCAGGTAGGATTAAAGCAGATGAATATAAAAATTGCACACTCTACACAACACTTTCACCCTGTGCAATGTGTTCAGGAGCAATTTTACTTTATAACATTCCTCTGGTTGTGGTGGGGGTGAACGAAAACTTCAAGGGTCCGGAAGAGAATCTTACCCGTAATGGTGTGCAGGTAATAAACCTTAACCTTGATTCGTGTAAGCATATGCTAAGGGAATTCATTGAGAAACATCCCGATTTGTGGAATGAGAATATAGGTAATGAAGATGTAGGTTGTAAACTAACACCCTTCAGACTTAAAAAAAAATCCATTACAGATGCAATTTTTATTAATCAATACAGAAGTTATTAGCAAATTTTATTATAATAAAAAAACCTTAGATTAATAAGGAAATAAATTATTTTTAGATTAATCTAAAAATCATACATAATAATTTAAATCATATTACATTAAAAAATTTAATTAAAAAAATCCTGGATTTAAAAAAACAACATACTAAGGGGGAATATGAATGGTGAAATGGGGACCCGTAGTGGTGGGTTTTATTTTAGCAGTGATACTCAGTAATTTATTTGGTATCTACGTGAATGCTTATTGGGGTGTTAACCTGGGGCTTTTCATAGCAGGATTTATTGTGGGATACTGGGTTCATGAGGGGATACTGGGCGGATTGTGGAATGCTACTGTGGCCGGTGCATTCGGATCCATTGTCCTGGCTATTTTACTGGTGGTGGGAGGAACAATTTTTGGTGGTATAGCAGGATTTACAGCAGGAGTATTAACAGGGATAACTTTAGTAATAGCATCGCTAATCGTTAACATAATTTTCATGGGTGTAGGGGGAGCCATTGGTGGTTTATTAAGTGGAAGTGACTAAAATTTAATTTTACCAAGCATCCTTTGAACTATTTATCCACTTCCCCTCATTTTATAACCCTCATTTTATAATTTATAGTAAAATTTATACAATTATTTCTAATAAAATAGTACTAAAAAGCGAATCCTTATTGTATTAGGCAATTGATCTTCCAGCTAAAGGTTTTCCAGACATTCATCCATCAAAATCTGGGCATCTTCATTTTCAGGGTTTAGAATGAGGACTTTTTTAAAACAGTTTACGGCATCCTCAAAATTGTTCAATTCCATTAATGCAACTCCTTTATTACTCAGGAAAACCTCGTTATCCGGATCTAGAGCAAGTGATTTATCATAACACTCAATAGCCTCTTTAAAACGGTTCAACTCCATAAGCGCGTTTCCTTTCCTATTCCAGGTTAATGAATCAGGTTCATCTTCTAAACAAAGTTCTAGAGAACGGTCATAACATTCTAAGGCTTCTTCAGCTCGATCAATCTGTGATAAAAGGTTTCCCTTAGCATTCCAGGCTTCCAAATCCTGAGGGTTCAGATTTAATATTTTATCATAGCATTGCAGTGCATGGTTAAAACGTCCCAGCATTTCAAAAATAAAACCCCTCCAGTATAAAACCAGCAAATTTTCATCATTTATTTCCATGGCTTTATCACTGGCTTTAAGAGCATCTTCTGGACGGTTAGAATTCAGTAGGGCAATAGCCTTGTTATTCCATATATATTCATTGTTGGGTTCTATTTTCAAAGCCTGATCATAGCATTCCAGAGCTTCCTGAAATTTACCGAGGCGTGAAAGATTATCACCTTTGCGGTTAAGAAGGTAAACATCCTCCGGGTCGATTTTCAAAGCAGCAGTGTAACAAATCACTGATTTGTCAAACTTCCCCACATCAAAGAGTATGTCTGCTCTTTTGGCGATCATGGCCTTTTCATCAATCTTAGCACCCTCCCATTCCTCCATGGGGAGCTTGACGAATCTGATAACTTGATAAAGAGAATCATCTGCACTATGGTCGGGATACATCTTCCTGAACTCTGATTCAAGCTCTTTAGCACTGCTGAAACCTTCTTCACGTGCAATATCGTCATTTTTTATGAGATCACCGAATTTCACCACTTCCACATCAGTTACTTCGGCCTCAAAGAGTTTCTTTCTTTCTTTGGAAACTAAATTCCAGTAGCAATGCAGTCGATCACCAGGAGATAAAGGTTTCTTCCAGAGCTTTCTGATGGTGGTTGTTTTTTCACCAGTTATAAGGTCCAAGTGACGGCTTCCGAATAATAGTATTGGTATTTAGCACCCTCCCATTTGATTTGTGCATCAATTGGATTATCTTCAGTTATGACTAGATCGTTATATGGAGGTTTTTTATATGGTGTTTCAAATTAAGTTATGTTTAAAGGTTGTATCAGATTACAGATTAGATTAGTGTCAGTAGATTTAATGCCTATCTCTTAATGCATATGCATTTCATATTATTTCTTCACCAAATTCAGCTGTTTTAATCTTGATTTTTCCTAGAATGGGTTTAATCTGACGTGCAATTCTTTTAAGTTCTTGTGGTGAAGGATTAGGGGTTTCTTTCAATCGCTCATCCAGCACTATCTGATTTCTAAATTGTTGTAAAGTGTAAATATCACAGTGAATATTTTCTGCGATTTCTATTATGTCTGAGGGTCTAAGAAGTCCGGGAACATAAGTAGTTCTGCATTCCAAGAAACATTTCGAATTAGAGGAAATATTCATACTTTTAATTACTTTTTCACCAATATTTGCACCTATAATTTCTTTATACTTATTAAATGGGGCTTTCACATCCAGGGCAACATAATCCACCAGGTCAACCACTTCAGAAAGTCTTTCAGGATAACCCCCATTGGTATCGAGTTTGGTTTTTAAGCCTTTTTTTACACAATACTGGAGGATTTTTCTAACTTCCTCCATTTGCATTAGGGGTTCTCCACCAGTGATAACCACGGCATCAATAAAGTCCTGTGATTCATCAATTTTTCTCTCAATTTCAGAGAGTTCCAGGTTTTCTCCACCATGGATTATCTCGGGGTTATGGCAATAGGGACATCTGAGGGTGCATCCTGCGGTAAATATGACTAGGGAAACTTTGCCAGGGTATTCCAGTGAGGAAAATATTATGCCACCGGTTATCATAAAATTACAGTATCCCTATTATTTTATCCAAAAAATATTATTTTTATCCCAAAATATTTTTCAGGACTTTAATAAACTTCTCATCCTCTTTAAGGGTTGCTACACTCACTCTTATCCAGTATTCATCCAGCCCATGGAAAGAGTTACAATCCCGGACTATTATACCATTTTTCATAAGTTCTTCTGAAATTTCTTTAGAGTTCATGCCGGTACCGTGCAAATCCACCAGCAAATAATTGGCATATGACTTGAAAACTCGTATACTGGGAATTTTTGACATTTCCTGGTATAAAAATTCTCTGCTTTCAATGGACAGTTGAGTGGACCTTTCAATGTAATCAGGATCATCTAAAGTGGCAGATGCAGCGATATAGGATAGTTTATTAAGGCTGAAAACAGGTTTAACCCGATGCATGTATTCGATTAGTTCAGGGTGACCTATACCATAACCAATTCTCATACCAGCCAGTCCCATTACCTTGGAGAACGTTCTGAGAATAAATAGATTCTCGTACTCTTCCAGCAGTCCCAGATTGTTGATCCCTGAAAACTCCCAGTAAGCCTCATCAACAACCACCAGAGCATCACTACTTTCCAGGATGGTGCGGATATCAGGCTCATCTATCAATCCCCCGGTGGGATTGTTGGGAGTGCACAGGAATATAACCTTGGTTCTGGGGGAAATGGATTCCAGCACAGAATCTAAATTCAGACGGTTTTCTTCAACATCCCAGCGTGCATAAACCGGAACAGCCCCATATACGTTGAAGCTGTATTCATAATACATGTAAGAGGGATGATGGACGATGTATTCATCTCCGGGTTCAATTAAGGTCTTGGCCAGAACATCCAGTATTTCATCGGCACCATCTCCACCCACAACCACTTCTTCAGGATTCACACCAGCATAAGATGCGATCTTAAGTTTCAGATCATCAATGTTAGATTCTGGGTAGGTGTTAATCAGGTGAAGACTTTTTTCAAGTGCTTGGATGGCTTTGGGGGAGGGTCCAAGGGGATTTTCATTGGATCCCATTCGAATGATATCCGCAGGATCCAACCCATAAATACGGGCTAAATCTGCATTAGACTTGCCCGGAACATAGGGATCCATTTTTTTAACTGTTTTTTTGATATGAACCATTTAATCAATCCTTAAAATCGTTTAAGCTCCATAAATTTATAAAAATCCTTTAAAAGTCCTCTTATGGGCTATGAAAAATGTTCACTAGTTAATCTTCGTTATCTGCCATGTCTGTTCTCTGTTTTAGTGCAAGTTTCAGGTAGTTTAAAGCATTTCTTTCAATTTTTTTAATCTCTTCTTCATTTAATTCCCTTACAGCTTTAGCAGGAACACCCATAATCAGACTACCTTCTGGAAAGGTTTTTCCTTCGGTTACCACTGCACCTGCAGCCACAATACTGTTTTTATGAATATGGCTTCCATTGAGAACTGTTGCATTCATACCGATAATGCAGTTATCATCCACTTTACAGCCGTGAACTACTGCTGCATGTCCTACTGAAACACGATCCCCAATTTCCAGGGGAAATCCTTCCGATGAATGCAGTACGCAGTTATCCTGTACATTAGAAGTATTGCCAATGGTTATGGGTTCGATATCTCCTCTAATCACAGCATTATACCAGACAGAGGAATGTTTTCCTATGCTCACTTTTCCAATTGTATGGGCACCTTTGAATATTAAGGCAGTGTGATGTATCATGTTAAAAAGTATACTCTCGATAAATAAAAAGATTTCATTGGGTTCACTATTAATATTGCTGGATTAAAGATCAATCCCCCGCCTACAATTAGGAGAACTATTACCGCATTATAGGTCCTCTGAGGGGGTATTCTAAACTAATTCATTAGAATAAATAAAGAAATTATTTGATAAGGAAATTATCAGTTCCTGGTGACGTTAGGGAATAAATTATTTTTTGTCTTTCATTTCCTGGGTCTGGTGATGTATAACCACTTTATTATCTGGTATGTCCCGGTAAATTATGGCACCGGATCCCACGGATGAATTTAAACCCACAGTAACCCCGGGATTAAAACTGGAGTTTATACCAGTTTTTACCCCATCAGCGAAGATCACTCCCATTTTACGCCTTCCACTGTCAATTCTTTTCCCCTTCACCGTGACTTTAACTCCTCCGTCATCAAAGCGCAGGTTGGCAATGTTGGTACCGGCGGCAATGTTACAGTCAGCTCCAATAATGGAATCACCCACATAAGAGAGATGGTTTACATTGGTTCCATCCATAATAATTGAATTTTTTATTTCAACAGCGTTACCCACATTAACGTTATTCCCGATTGAGGTGTGTTTGCGCAGGAAGGTGTTAGGCCCCACATCGCAGTTTTCACCGATATAAACCGGGCCCATAATATAAGTACCGGAACGGATAATACTGCCTTTTTTAAGTATTAGGGGTCCGTGGATGGTTACTCCTTCCTCCACTTCACCTTCAATTTTTGATTCTGATAATTCCAAAAAGTGTTCGTTCAATTCCAGAAATTCCCAGGGACGCCCCACATCGATCCATTTATCATGGGATACCAGGCCTAAAACCTTCTCACCCTGTTTAATTTGAATTTTCAAAGAGTCAGTTATTTCATATTCTCCTCTTTCGGATTTTTCAGTTTTAACAATGGCCTTGAATATGTTCTCATCAAAAAGATAGATCCCGGCATTTATAAGGTTACTGGGAGCTTCACCAGGGGATGGTTTTTCCACAATGTCTTTAATACAGTCATCTTCAAGCTCCACCACTCCAAAAGAGGAAGGATCATCAACTTCAGTGAGAACCAGAATAGAATGCGCCTGAGATTCATTATATTTATTTATTAAACTTTTTATGAGGGAATTACCCAGAATTATATCTCCGTTGGTTACTATGAAGGCGTCATCATCTTTTTTTATTGTATTTGCTACTTGGCCAATGGCATGAGCAGTTCCCAAACGTTCTTTCTGGGTCACGTAGTTAATATTAACCCCTAAACTTTTCCCATCTTTGAAATGTTCTTCCACTGCTTCTTTATGGTAACCCACGACCATAGTGATGTCGGTTATCCCCGCATCACGCAATGCCTTAACATTATACTCCAGGAGAGGTTTTCCACCTACTGGAAGCATGGTTTTAGGTCTGGTGAGTGTTAGAGGTCTCATTCTGGTTCCTTCACCTGCGGTAAGTATAACTGCCCTCATATAAAACTCCTCTTTAATATCTGATCAGTTTAAGGAATTATTAACCTTCTGATTGGTCGTTCTTAACCCTTATTGACGGCACATAATGTTTTTTCCTATTAGGATTGACTTTGACCTGTTGTTTGCCCAGAAGGTTAGGGGTAACCTTGTTTTCAATTCATAAAAATTTTTAAAACTATTAACTAACCTTTTTAATTGAACTTTTTTTATTAGTTTGTAATTAATATAAGTTTATAATAAATTCTTCAAATAATAGTTTTAAAGTAAACTGCGAATGAATTCTGCGGACTTTTCATGTATCTCCTGGGCTTTATCCTGGGTTTTGCCTTCAAGGGTTATTCTTACGAAGGACTCAGTTCCTGAGGGTCTTACCAGAACCCAGCTACCATCTCTAAACGATATTCTCACCCCATCTTTACGGTTAATATCTTCCACATCCTCAAAAATCTGGGAAAGATCTGAATTGACTTTTCCCATTATCATCTCTTTTTGATCATCCCTGCAGTCAATTTTATCCCTTATGGTGGGGAAACTGGGAACATCATCCAGGAGCTTGGAGAGAGGTCCTCTCTTTTGAACCAGTTCTATAACCCTCAGAGCGGATAATATTCCATCAGGACACATGCAGAACTGGGGATGCAGCCATGTGCCTGAGGGTTCTCCTCCGAACCTGGCAAGGGGTTCATCATGATTTTGGTTTAGTTGGTGGATCATCTCTGCCACATGCACATCCCCCACCTTTGTTCGCTCTACTGTACCACCTACTTCTTCCAGTGCACGGTCAATGCAGGCGGATGCATCTACAGTGGTAACTACACAACCTCCCATCTCTGCTGAAACCAGAGCCAGTAGTTTATCGAAATCAGCCATTCTCCCCTTATCATCCACAGCCACCATTCGATCAGCATCACCGTCATGGGCTATCCCCAAGTCGGCACCAGTTGCCTTCACCACTTTCATAAGTTCCTTTAAGTTAGCAGCGGATGGTTCTGGTTTTCTGCCAGGGAAGAAACCATCTGGTTGAGCATTTAAACTTACCACCTTGCATCCTGCTTTTCTTAAAATTAGGGGTGAAAGATAAGATGCAGCACCATTGGCACAATCCACAACCACTTTAAGACCGGGTTTGATGTCCATTAAATTCAGTAAGTCTTCAATATAATCATTAACAATGGGGCTTTTGTCTTCAATTTTCCCTATATCCTGCCAGGGTGCCTTAAAGAAATCTTTTTCATGGATTATTTTTTCAATGGCCCGTTCCTGTTTTTGAAGGTAGGCCATGCCATCTGGATTCCAGAGTTTAATCCCATTATCTGGAGAGGGATTATGTGATGCAGTAATCATAACTCCTGCATCTGCCCCTAGTTTCATGGTTGCATAGCCGACTACTGGTGTGGGAACCATTCCCAGACTTAAAACATGGCAACCTCCTTCTAGGATACCGGAGGTCACTGCTCTTTCCAGCATTAAATTGGAGGTTCGAGTGTCATAACCCACAACTACTCTACTTCCTTTCCCAAGGTAAGTTGAAACAGCTTTACCTACCTTTAGTGCTAATTCGGGGGTTATTTCGTCTTCTATTTTTCCCCTTATTCCAGAGGTGCCGAAAAGTTTGGGAATATTAGTTTCAGATTCAGAAATACCTCTTTTAGACTTATCAATATCATTTTTTGTTTCAGAAGTAATATTTTTAGATTTAGGAATATCATCTTTAGAAATATCAGGATCCATATTCAAGCCCCAAATTTACTGGATCGGTTCATAAGGTCCATAAGTATGTTCATAATGTCACTGCCTCTGATGCGGCACAGGCCGCCACGGGTTGCAGATCTTTCATTGAATTTATCAACCTGATCCACCCGGACATCGGGTCCCTTAATAACCAGGGGAACCGGGTCTCCAGTATGGTCCATTACCGAGATAGGTGTGGAATGATCAGCAGTTAAAATGAAATAAACATCTTCAACTTCCATCACTTTACCCACCACACCATCAACCTTTTCTATGAATTCAACTTTTTCATCCAGGTTGCCATCGTGTCCGGCTTCATCTGCACCATCTATATTAATCAGGATGAAATCATAATCCGCTGTTGCGGTTTCCAGGATTTTGTTGGTGATGTTATCAATGTTCGTGTCCACTCCGCCAGTAGCTCCTTCAACTTCAATAACATCCATCCCAGTAATATTTGCAATTCCATGAATAAGCCCAGTTTCAGCGATACACGCGGATTTTAGACCGTACTTGTCATTAAATGCCTCTACATCTGGAACCGCCCCTGCACCTCGAGGAACAGTGACGTTGGCTGGATTTTCACCATTTCTTATCCGTTCAATATTAACTGGATGGTCCTTCAAAAGATGGTAGGACTCCTTAATAACTTTGTTTAAAATTTCAGCAGTTTTATCCGCTTCTGGGGAACCATCCAGCCCCTTTACTTTTTTAACTTTTTTCCCATCATATTTGGGATCCGCATCAGAGATCTGGTCAGATAATCCTTCTCCTCTTAAAACTAAAACTGCTCGGTGGCCGGTGGATTCTTTGAAGATGATCTCCACATCTTCTTCAATATCCATAGAATTGAGTGTTTCTACTAAATCTTTGGTCCCTTCCCTAATTCTACCAGCTCTGCGGTCAGTAATTATTCCCTGGTCATTAAGAGTGGAGAAATTACAGCGAAATGCTATATCTCCTGGTAGTACATTCACACCCACTCCGGCTGCTTCAAAGGGCCCTCTGCCCGTGTAAACTTGGTAAGGATCATAACCCAGTATGGAGAGGTGGGCCGTGTCACTACCAGGTCTTATACCTGGTTTTATGGAGTCCATAATCCCATTTACTCCTAACTTGGCCATTCGATCCATATTAGGGGTTTTTGCTGCTTCTAATGGGGTTTTGTTGCCTAATTCCTTAAGGGGACGGTCTGCCATTCCATCAATTATCATTATGATTCCCTTCATATTATCACCATATCAACCATACCATGATATTACCCAATAAAGCTCCGGCTAATGTAGCCAGGAGATTAACATGTTCATTGGTGAGGTAACCTTTGATTTCCAGAACTGCTCCCAGGATACTATCCACAAAGCAGCCAAAAGTCCCGGCAACCACGGCTATTAACATTGTTCTGGTCAGATCAGGATACACTCCCAGAATATAAGCGGCTAATCCAATCAGAGCAGCTCCTAAAATTCCTGCAGCAGTCCCTAATACTGATATTCCTCCATCTGTACCTGGAGGGACTTTTTTAAAGTTAGTTATAAGGCGGGGGGTGCTTACTACTCCCACCTCGCTGGCCATGGTATCAGAGGTTGCTGTGGCTATTGAACCAATGAATCCTGCATAGTTACCAAATGCAGCCATTACAAAGGCAACAATACCATTGGAAACCACATTTTTAATGGTTCTGGTGCCTTCGTAGACTCCAATTTCTTTCTTATAATCATGTTTGTATCGGGTGAATGCCACACCCAGAATGAGAAATAAAAATATTAAAAAAAGCCAGTTCACACCGGCGGCGAAGATGATGATCACGCCCATTATGATCATGAAAATGGATCCCAGGAGATCTAGGGCTTTTCTTGCGTAGGTAATGAGCCCTATCATCACCAGGAGGACCACATATTCCCAGCTAATCATCTATCTCCCAGATCATGACTTTTTTTCGTCAACTACTTTAGTTTTTATTACTTCCACCCTTTTCAGGGGGTATATTTTCTTAGTTTCGTGGTATACATAGGATGCCAGTTTCCCACCTATTATTTCTTCCACCAGTTCCACGAAGTTTTTCTGTGATGCAGCATCCACAACCAGTTTTTCTATGGTTTCCCTGATGTAGCGCTGCTGGGATGATTTAGCTCTTTTAATGGTTATGGCCAGAACATGAATCTTCATTTTCTGCCCGTCTTTGGTTTCAGCCTTGACTATGGCATCAATCCGGCTGGTTCCTCTCCGGATCATGCTTCTAACATAGTCAGTGGTAACCTGGTGGCCTATGAAACGGGTGGTGGCAGTGTCTCCGGCAACTTCACTGATCTGGAATTTTAGTTTCACATACTGCTTGCTGAAGTCCCCTGTAAGTTCCCTCATGGTGGATTCAACTCTTCTTTTAAGGAGCATATCCGGATCCCGGGCCGGGGTGGTGCCTATCTCAGCATCTCCGAATTCTTTAGGAGTAGTAATAGTGTACCATTGTTTATCTTTCCATGTATCTCTTACTCTTCTACGTCTTGCTTTAGCCATACTAATCACTTATTATATTCGTATTTCGTATCATTTTGTAAGTATTTTATACAGAATTCGCGATTCAATAGATAAATCTCTAAAAATCACAACTAATCTAAAAGTTTAGAATCATTTATTATAAATCTCATTCATGGTTTATAAATATTGTCAAAATAGTAAAACTAGGGGAAAATCATTTCATAGAGTCAGTATTCCCCTGTATTATTTTTAACCCGAATTGAAATATTGCCCCTGATTTGGATTAAATATTGATTTGATTTACTTTTTGTTTGGTTCGCTGATTTGACTATCAAAAAGACTGAAATGAATATAGCTGAATTCTAATAGGTTCCCAATAGGTTCAGGCATACCAGGCAACAAGAACAATAAAAATACCACTTAATAAGTTAGCCAGGAACCAACCCACCTTTCCTGAACTGCTTCGGTATTTGCAACCCCTACTTTCCTGGTTCCTACTCCAGAACCAGAAACTGATGCTATGGTATATAAATATCACTCCTGGAATCCAGGCCAGTTTATAACTCCACTGAGCACTGAAGATGAGTCCCACTCCAATGAAACCATAAATCCAACCAATAACAATATCCGCCATAGCCAGGCCTTTCTCATAATCTTTATACTCTTCCAAGATTCCCTTCTCAGCTATACCTAACTCGACAGCCCGGTTCCAATCAACAATACTTATGAGTTGGCCAATGAAATGGAAAACAAAACCAATTATTAGAACCAAAATTCCGGATAGGATATGGGCATAGGGAAATAATTCAATCAACCTCACCTCCCCCTAAAATATGTGTAGGGTACTTGGTACTCAGTGTAGGTAAAACCTTTCATAAACTTTTTATCTCATGATGTATATAATCTTATTAATCAATGATTTACTAATTGGGCTTAAAGCTTAGAATTTTGGATTTATAATATTTTAAACGAATTAAAATAAAAAAATAACCTTTATTTCGGTGTAATTTAAAAAGGGGGGGTGTAATTCAATGTGGCAAGTATCAAACAAGCTCTGGGTAATAACTACAGCTCCTTTAGTGTTGGTGGGAGTGGGAATGATTGTTTATGGTTTAATGGTATCCCCAGAAGCTCTGAATGATGATGGATATCCACTTAACAATTTTCTATTTATAATGGGTGGCGCATTCATAGTTTTTCCACTTTTAGGAGCTTTAGGAGTTTATTATTATTACAAAAGGATCAATGATCGGGAAACATACCTCTTGAATGAGGGTATAAGGGGTGAAGCAGAGATTCTGAGCCGGGAACAGACTGGAACTTATATCAATGAGCAACCACAAGTCAAATTCAAACTCAGAATTACCACACCTGCAGAAACATACGAGTTGGAACATAAAGAAATAGTAAACCTACTGGATATGGGTTCCATTCCGGTTGGTAGGAAAGTTACAGTAATGATTCATCCGGATAATCCTAAAGACATTCTCCTGGTTTTATAAAGATATTTTTTTACTGATAGGGAGATTTTTTTAGTTTTTACCTGGATAGATCTACTTAGGAAGTTTTATTCATAAATTTTATTCATAAATATTTCATGGTCTATGAAACGCTTTAAAACTTCTTCAACACTCCCTTCATCTTCAACTAGTTTTAAATTTGCTTTTTTAATACCATATTTTGCTTTCATACCAGCTTGAGCTGCAATAATGACTTGGCAGTCTCCCAGGATCTGGAGGCCCTTGTGCCACTGGTGTTTTTCTTCAGGGTTAATATGGGTCTTAATATATTCAATAAATTCCGCATCATCCCCACCATCCCACTGGTATATGGCAAATCCCTTGGCCCTGCCAAAATGATCTGCATTAATCTGGTCTGAAGTTGCCACTGCAATTCTCATATAGGGTCCCTTTCCTTTAATTGGCAAATAATATTATTTTTCTATAATTTTATGCCATTATTTTTATTATTATTTTATGCATACAAAAACCGGTCTTTCACCGGATTTATCATCCCATGCAAGATCCTCATAGTTACTGTAGATGTGACATTGGAACCCGGTTTCTTCCAGAATCCTCATTACATCCCGTGTGGAAAAAACACCAATCTGGTGCTGGTCAATTTCAAAATCCATCACTCCATCTTCTTTAATCAGGAAGACAAAGTTGGCATTGAAAACTCCATCATAGAGCCGGCTCTGGGATATCCTGGCCAGCTGAAGATCTCCTTCAACTACCGCATCAACCAGCATCCTTCCTTCTTCCCAATTTTCAGTACAGAATCCCAAATCGAATATTAAAACTCCACCAACTTTTAAATGACTATAAAAATTTTTAAATGTTTTTTCAAGGTCAATAAGGTTGGTGTGGTAGTTTATAGATGAAAAAAGGCAGATTATAACATCGAATTCATGTTGCAAGTCCAGTTCTCTCATGTCACCCTGGATTAACTCCATTTCCGGAACCTTTTCATGGGCAATATGTAACATATCCTCATTTAAATCCAATCCCACTATCTGGAATGAATCTTGAAGGTACTGGGCATGATTACCAGTTCCACAGGCCACATCAAGAAGATGATTACCATCAGATGTTTTAAACTGGTCTACAACCATTTTCACAAATTCTGCTTCTCCAGAATAATCCATCCATTGGTAGATAAGGTCATAGTAAGGTGCGAATTTCCGGTAAAGTTGCTGTTCGGGCATAGTATCATTAAAAGGTTTGTAAAGGATTAATATCTTATTAATATCTTATTAATGGTGATGTTTTAATTCTGATGTTACTTTGGATAGTCTTTTTTTCTTAATCTAATCTTAATAGTACTTCTGTTCAGTTATATGGGTATGGCGAAAGATTATCATTTAATCTTTTTTATGAGTTGGGCAACGTTATCTGCAAATCTTTGAATGGTTTCGATTCCTTCAGTATCCTCTTCAACTTCTCCTGGCTTCCACCCGAAGACCATGTTCCAGTAGGTGCTTCCCGGGACGATCATGTCATTTATGAAGAAGAACATGAGCATTTCCTGTATGGTGGCAGTGTGACCACCTCTCCGGGCCACAGCAATGGGACCGCCCACTTTCCATGATAAGAAATTTCCTGAAACCCTGCTGACCATTCCAATTCTCTGCAGGGCTGACATCATCTCACCCCTTGCTGTTCCAAAGTATACGGGTGAACCAACAATGAAACCGTCTGCTAATTTTATTTTTTCAATGATTTCGTTGAGACCATCTTTAAGGGCGCATTGGTGTAATTCAGAGCATTTTCCACAGGCAATACAGGAACGGATTTTCATCTGCCTTAAAGATATTATTTCAGTTTCAAGTCCCTTTTCTTCTATGGTCTTGGCACATTCTTCCAGTACTTGCATGGTATTACTTTCTTTACGGGGGCTGGCGCATAAAATTAAAACTTTACTCATAAAAAACCTCCCTAAATATCTTTTTTATTTTATTTTTTTATCTTCATATTCATATTAGTCTACAACTATTTTAAATCTATAAATATTATTTGAACAATTATTTTATTATTTTGGCTTTTTTAAATCCCTGCATCATTATCAAATCCAATATTTATTGTTATTATTATCTGAATGTCTGCTTAGGACTCTAAATTTATTTCTATTGGTTTTCGCTCTTTAGATCGACACTTCTTCAACTTTATTCTAAGTAAGGTCGATAATTTTTTTTTTGGTTTAAAGTTACCAAAAATGGGGTATTTTTAACATTTTTCATTTACCAATTGACCTATAATTGTTTTTAATTTGTTTTTAATAAATATAATGTCGTTTATTTCATGATTCTAAATTATTTTAGCCTTTTTTGGATTAGATCGTTAAAACACATCTTAAATTCGTGTGAAAAAAATTATATGTAGGTTATAGTCATATATTAATATTAGAAATCGTCATAAATATCATTAAAATAAAAGAATTTGCAAATTCTCAATCAATGCAGTCATGACCATAAACTTCTCTAATGGTGATAAAAAGTGCATAAATTTCATTGAAAAATGAAGAAAAATTAAAAGGAGGTGAGAAATAATGGATTTTACAATAGATTTTCAGAGAAAAACAATAAAAATCACAGTAGTGGTTCTAACTATTTTTGGAGTTATGCTATTCCTTTCACCTGTAACAGCAGATACGGATTCTGCTCTGGCAGATTCTCCCCAACCCAAATATCAACATGACAACCAGAATACTGGCCAGTCGCCCTACCTTGGGCCTGAAACACCCATCGAAAAATGGAGTTATACTACTGGTGGTCCAATACTTACTTCGCCAGCAATAGGTAAGGATGGTTCCATTTACTTTGGGAGTAATGATCGTAATTTTTATGCTTTAAGCTCTCAGGGTGTTAACATATGGAGTTATACCACTGATGCATCTATTCTGTCTTCCCCTGCAATAGCAGAAGATGGAACTATTTACTTTGGGACTGCTAATGGAAATTTTTATGCTTTAAATCCTGATGGAACTTTAAAATGGAAATATACCACTAGCGGGTCTATTATGTCTTCCCCTGCAATAGGTAATGATGGTTCCATTTACTTTGGGAGTGTTGATGGAAATTTTTATGCTTTAAATCCTGATGGAACTTTAAACTGGAAATATACAACTGGAGGTACAGTGACTTCTTCACCTGCAATTGACAAAGGGGGATCTATTTACTTTGCAAGTTCAGACAAAAATTTATATGCTTTGAACCAAGACGGAACCGAAAAATGGAGTTTCACCACGGGTAGATCTGTTCTGACTCCTCCAGCCATTGGGCCCGATGGTTCCATTTATGTTGGAGAAAAATGGCCAATTGATACTAGTATTGCTGCCAGATATTTTGCTCTGAACCCTGCAGATGGAACAATGAGGTGGACTCACTACACTGGAAGTCGTGGAGTTACAGCTCCGGCCATTGGAATTGATGGTTCCATTTTATTTGGAGAGGGGAGCATCGGTTCCAAGTATTTTGCATTAAACCCTTTAGATGGAACTTTAAAATGGACATTTACAAGTGGAGGAGTTAATTCTCCACCCGCAATAGCTAAGGACGGAACTATTTACTTTGGTAGTCAGGATGGGAGTCTATATGCTCTTGACCCTCAAAGTGGTAAATTAAAATGGGCTCATACTACTGGAGGAAGTCTAGAAACACCACCTGTCATCGGACCTGGAGGTTTTATCTACTCATCAAGCTATAATGGAAAACTCTATGCCATTGGAGATCAGCAAACCCCACAGTCCAGTTTATATGTGAAAACAAGTGTTGACAAAACTTCCCCAAGAGTAGGTGAAAACATTCAAGTTACCTTTAAAGTGGGAAATAACGGACCATCCGTTGCTTTACAGACTACTTTCAACTGGCAAATACCAACAAACCTTAAATACAGGAACTTATACTCACCGGACGGATACAATCTTTATCAGTACAATTCTGCTACAAAAACCATAAAATGGAACTTAGGTGATATTCCTGCAAAGACTGACCCCACTCTCGTCGTTGATCTGCTGGTAGCTAGTGCAGGAGAAATTATAATTTCACCAATTCTTTCAACATCCAGTTATGATCCATACATCAACACCAACACCCAGAGTATTACAATTTATGCACAATCAGCTTCACAAACAACAGTTAAAGGTTATTCATCTGGAAAGACTGTGGGAATGCAGGGTACTGGTTTATCACTTCTTCCATTGGTCTTGGCAGTGCTTCTGGTTATGACTGGACTTTCTTCACGCTTGGATTAACCAGAAACACTATTTTTTTATTTTTTTCCTTTGATCAAAAATTTCTTTTACAACAATGGTTTTGAAGTGGTTTAGTAATTCATTCAAAGCATTTTAATGATTTTTTACTGAAATCTAAACTTTCCCTACTGGTGCTAAATAGATAACAAATTCATCTTCACCATCCAGACGCAATAAATCATCAATGTATTCCTGATCATAGGCACCGATGGTACAGGTCCCAGCTCCAATAGCCTCACAGGCC
The DNA here is from genome assembly GCA_013403005.1 of Methanobacteriaceae archaeon. Taxonomy (NCBI): domain Archaea; kingdom Methanobacteriati; phylum Methanobacteriota; class Methanobacteria; order Methanobacteriales; family Methanobacteriaceae; species Methanobacteriaceae archaeon. The sequence goes on from JACBOA010000001.1 coordinate 356,767, forward strand.
AGATACATGTTTTGACCCACATGTCCGGCATCCATGGCTATCACTTTATGGGAGTCCAGTGCGTAGCGCCATTCCATACGGTAGGGTATAGCACTCCATATGAAGGTCACTGCTGATGATCCTGCAAAATTCTGGCCAAAAGTTGCTTTAATCATTTCCTGTTGTAAGTTACTCTCTTCAAATTCTAGGAGAAGTTCGTGGGTTAAAGGAAGATAACGGTAAATTCCCTGTTTAAGTTTCTCTCCATTTTTATCTAATTCCACATTAAAAACTGCTAAATACGTTTCCAGAGCATGCCTGCAACCTGCAGATGGCACATTACGAAATGCGTAATCACCGGCGTACATGCGAATTCCCTGGGTTGCCCATAAAAGATAGGACAATTCCATTAGGGTAAGAGGTTCCTGGGTATAACTTCGCCGACTCTGACGATTTTTAATCGCTTCAGAAAGGCTTAAGTCAAATATCTCATCCCAATCAGTGCTGATAAGTTCTATCCTCTCAGATTCTGGAGAATAGGGCTTTTCTATAGGCGGAGCTTTTATACCCAAACTCTGGTCAGTTTTAGAAAAATCAATGGTTTTCCTGATGGAATCCTTTAAAAAATAGCGATATTGGTTTAAATTCATTTATACACCCCTTATCATTTTCTTTTATATTATTTCCCATATCCTAAAACTCTATCCTATTTGCTCTAAAACAAAGATTGGAAAATGCGTTCATTATAGCACCATCCTGAATAATTTGGACCTTTTTTGTTGAAATGGTTAGTTTCCATATTCTAAATAATTTCCTTATTTCCCTTGATAAATTAATTTTATCGTAATCCTTTAACAAACCTTCCAATACTCTGCATTGATCCATCGGCTCCAGGAAGTTGAGTATAAAAAATCTGCCAGCAGTGGAACATGTTCTGCCATACTTCCAGACTAACCTTTACCTCATTTGAAATGGCTAAATCTCTGAAACGATTAATATCGCAAAGAAGAAGCTCCCGACTCCCAGCTTGAAGTAGAAGGGGTGGAAGCCCTTCTAAATCTCCATATATTGGTGAAGCCAGGGGGTTCTTGGGATTTTGTCCCTGTAAATATAATTCTCTAACCTTTTCCAGTCTCTGGTGATCAATCCAATCATTCACATCCTTCAGGTGCTTGTAAACAACTGGAAAGTTAAGATCCACCGCAGGAGACATGCATACTGCACAATATGGCAGTTCAACCTCCATTTTTTTAAGGGCCAGCAGGGAGGCCAGTGCCAAGTTCCCACCAGCGGATATTCCGGATATCACAACATCCTCAGCCTGGAAACCTTCATCCAGCAACCACAGATAAGATTCAATAGCATCTTCTACTGCCAGTGGAAAGGGGTTTTCCGGTGCCAGGCGATAATCAACACTAAATACTGAAAAACCAGTGTATTTAGATAATCTCTGGCAGATATCCAGATGTCCTCTGGTGGATCCCAAGTTGAATCCACCTCCATGGAAGAATAAAACAACCTTCTCATAACTGCATTGGGGAGTAACAATCCAATATGAAGGTACCGGTGATTTATGTTCTTTTAAAATTTTCAAAGGTCCATTGGAACTAAATGAAAGATAGAATTCATCAAAATTCTCACGGATTTTTATTAAATCCCTTTCATCTAAATCAAACTGCTTCTTAATAAGTTTAAGCAATTCAATGGTATTTAAACTCAATTTAGTCCCAACATGCATTTTTTATTAGTTTATAATCTTAAATATTATTTTTTTTTTAGTAAATTTTTGGTCTTAATCTAGTCTTAATCTAGATTTTTATTTATTTTCTTTAATTTTTGTGTTGCAGAGTTCATTCTATGTTGAAATAGAAATTATTATAAATCATACTTTTTTCCCAGCAATTTTTTCCATTTTTGCGGTTCATAGCATTTTTATGGACCTAAGAAAATTATCAGCTTCATTTAGATGTTTTTTAATTTTCTTTTCATCCCTCAAATAATTTTTTAAAAGTGCCAAGCGAGGATTTTCTTCCAGAAGTTGCTGATGAGTCCATATGAATCTCCAGAAAAGTGAAGTCCATTTCTCGCACCATTGGCCTGGAGGATAATCACTCATCTTTAAAAGATAATTACAGGAGCTGATATATGGTTTGGTGGTGATCAGGCCTCCATCTGCATATTGGCTCATTCCATAAACATTAGGCACCATCACCCAGTCATAAGCATCAATAAAGAGGGTCATGAACCAGTAGTATACTTCGTCAGGGTTTACCTCCAATAATAGCATCAGATTCCCCAGGATCATCAGTCTTTCTATGTGATGGGCGTAAGCATTCTCCATCACCCTCTTCACAGTATTATCGAAGGGGATTAGCCCGGTTTCACCCTTCCACACACTTCCAGGCATCTTTTGATGGAATTCCAGGTAGTTCCTGGTTCTAAGATTATCACCCTCAAACAGATACACTGCTCTTAAAAACTCCCTCCAACCAATTATCTGTCTGATGAAACCTTCCCGTGAATTTAAAGGGACTCCCTTTGTTGAAAGCACTTTAAGGAGGACTTCTTCTGGGGTTAAAAGTCCAATGTTCAGGGAACTGGATAATAGGGAATGGAAAAGAAATGGTTCGCCTTTTTTTATGGCATCCTGATAATCACCAAAATAGAAAAAACGTTTTTCTAAGAATTCATCCAACCACAATTCAGCATCATCATGAGTTACTGGATAAAAAAAACCATCAGTACTTCCAGGGTGATGGGGAAATTTTTTCTCCACATAAAGGGTAGCTTCCTTTATGAAAGGATTTTCAGGGGCACTTTTAACGGTGGGAATGTCCAATCTCCTGGGAATCTTCCTCCGATTGTACTTATCAAAGGTCCACCTTCCACCCACAGGCTTACCATCCTTTATAAGGATTCCCAGACGTTTACGTTCATTAATATAAAAAGAAGTTAACCTATAACCTTTATTATCCTGGAAATAGTATTTCAGTGATTTCTTAGAATTCAAAAATGAAGGAGAGTTTAACTCATGATTCACTATATTAAATTCAGCAGAATATCTTTGCAAGCGTTCATCCAGTGCAAAATCAACAGGATCTGCATAATAAATATTTTCAATTCCATCCTTTTCCAATCTTTTAAAAAGATAATTCATTTCAGGGTCAGATTGATAGTCAAGATAGTTGACCTGGTAACCCTTCTCATCTAAATAGTATTGATAAGCTTTCATTGATGCGCGATGTAGAAGAATCTTTTTTTTATGGAAGGGGATTTTATATGTGGAGTCATGGAAAAAGAGCTGTTCTTCAACTAGGTAAATAGGTTGATTGATCTCATGAAAACTAGGAATTTTTTTGAATAGCTGATGGGGAAATATTACTAAGGCAGCATCTATCTTGGCCATGTTATCCTATTATTAGTATGATTCTTTCTAATTTTTAATATTTCCCCATTTATTTTAGTGATTAGAGAGTTCTTATTTAATGAAATAAACTGTTAAGACGGTTTAAATTAATTATAATTGGAAGATATTCTATTAAATAACTTTCTATTTAGATCAACCCTCGAATGGGTATTTTTTTAAATAGAATTTAAGATAGAAATAATATAGAAATTATAAAATATTATTGTATGACATACTATAATATATCCATATTTAGTTAGTAGAAAATGATGTAATGAAATGTTTTTTTACACATACCGGGCTGATTCAACTAAAAGGGGTGTAATGGGTTAAGTTTTTAAGTTCTAACTTAGTTAAGAGTCAAGTTATTCCTTAATTGAAGTTCATATCATGGGGGAGCACATGTCCAATGCGAGTATAATGCTGGTGGAAGACGAAATCATTGTGGCTGCTGATGTCAAACATCGCCTGGAAAACATGGGATATGATGTTTTAGGTATTTTTGATACGGGAGAAGAGGCTATTGCGAAAGCTGGTGAACTGCAACCTCAACTGGTTCTGATGGATATCGTGCTGAAGGGTGAGATGGATGGGATAGAGGCTGCTCAAAGCATACGCGAAAAGTATCAAATTCCCATTATTTATCTTACAGCTTATTCCGATGAAAAAACCTTAGAAAGAGCCAAGGTAACAGAACCATTTGGTTATGTCCTGAAACCCTTTGAGGATAGGGAAATCCAAAGCGCCATTGAAATGGCACTTTACAAGCACCAAATGGAGCAGAAATTAAAAGAAAGTGAAGAAAAATATCGTAAGTTGCTCGAAAAGTTCTTGAAGGTTTCAACAGAGATTTTAAATGAGCTCAGTAAACCGTAATCCTTCTTTTTTTTTTTAGTTTGGTTTTTTTTTAGTTTGGTGGGGATTTTTTAAATATTAAAATTTTTTTTAAGGTATAATTGTTATTTTGGTGTGTTGCCGAGTAGGAACATAAGAAAAAAGAACTAGAAAACTAGAAAGATCCTCTTTTGTCGTGTTCTTTGCTGCATGAACTCTGTGGTGCGAGTTTTTTGGCTTCTTTAAGTTTAACTCCCATTTTCTCGAGAACTGCTCGGCTGTCAACTTTGGTGTTTATACATCCATCTCTGAGGAGAGGTACTCCCTGAGGAGAGTATTTTGAAACCTTCATCATGGCTAGGTTAAGATCCTGGAAACATGCAACTCCTAAAACAGCTTTGAATTTGTTCTGTTCCACTATCTTTTTGAGGAATGTGGAACCGGGGATTATGAACACTCTGTAACCCATTTCTTCTCCTTTGTTTTTCAAAACTCCAATAACGCATCGGTTACAGTTTTCGCAAACCAGGCCTGATGCTTCCAGTTTTGCTTCACAATCTATGTGCCGCAGACAGTGAGGTAAGACCAGAATGGTATCTTTGGGGTCAGTTTTCCTGAAAACCTTTTCATTGACCTTGTTTCGTACTTCTACACCTATATGATCCACAATTTTAGCATCCACACCAACGCTTTCTGAAAACTTTTTGAAAAGCCCATAAAAAACGTCCATAGTAAAAAGAAGCAGTTTTGGGAAAACCAGACGGTCTTTTTCAATAAGCATGCGGCCTAGGATGAGGGTGACAGATAAAAGAACCAGTAGAAGGATTCCGGCCGCGAAAACCACTTGACCAAATATCTGGTAAAATTCGGAGATAGTCATAATTATCAGGTAGAATGTTAAGTTTTAAGAGTTCTTGGTTGAAACATCATATAAATAACATATATAAATTAAGGTGCGCAAGATTGTTTGTCAAATCAGTTTACTTAGAAGTGTAAGTATTTTCTATTTATCATGCTATATTAAACTGGTTATTAATTTAAAATTTATTTTACATAAGAAAGAGAGTGGGGTTAGATGACTTATTTTTAAAATTTATCAATTTTTAAGTCGTTTAGTTTAAATTCTGTTTGTTTGCTGCTGATTTCTATCCCGCCATCAAATCCCTTTATTTCTATTCCAGAAAGATCTTCACAGGCACATAATATGTCCTGTTCTGGATGGGTCCCGGGTGTTATATTACAGTCAAGACGAACTTTCTCCCCACAACTAGCCACCAGGGGGAGTCTTTTTGATGTGGGATGATCTGGAGGTAGAACAACCAAGGGGGCACCTAAATCTCTCAGCAAGAAAATCAATGATTTTATACCTTCTTCGACATTGGAGCCTGAATTAAGTGATGAAACGGCAATGATATCTTCAGGTTCTAGAAACATTACTATTTCTTCTTTATCTGGTGTGCCAATGAATATTTGGCCTTTTTTTGCAAATTTAACCACACCAACAGTTCCGGATTCACCTTTTAAAAAAATTATTTCATCATCTTGTAGGTTAATTCTATGTTTCATGTAATTTGGTTTTACTTAATTGTTTAGAGTTATATAATGAGAAATTATAGTTGTCGACTAAATATTTTTAACTCATCTTTCTATACATGCTCTTTTAGATATAATTCGCTATGATTAAAGCCTTTCCAAGGGTAGTTTCTTTATAATATAATTTAAATACCTTTTATTATTAAAATTGCATTATTAATTATTTTATTATAGAATGATAAATTACCATTATTTTCCATATTCAAATTTTCAATGTGTTGCATCCATTTATTGGATATATTCACTTCTTTGTAGAATTTCAATAATTCATTCAACATGGTGTTTATTCAAGTTCCTCAACATTGTCCGACTGACAGGTTGGACAAACAACTCTCCTTCCAATACCTTTAAACTCATTTCCACAGTCTAAACATCGGTATTTTTTGGTTTTAAGCTTTTTCATTTTAATATCGGCCATAGGGCCACCCACAGTACACATTTTTTATCACCAATCATTATATTGTATTTGGTATTATTTAGTTTTTGGGATGTCCAAGATTGGCCAGAAATCCTAAAGGTCACATAAATAGTATTATGAGGCTAATTACTTAGAAATTTAAACATGACAGATTATTTATCCTATAAAATTCAATATAACAACATTTAGTTAATCTATAAAGGTAATTTAAAAACCAGTCTGTCTTGAGATGGTGAGACTATTGAAAAACCTGATTTTCCCATTTTCTGCTATTGTAGGTCAAGAAAAAGTTAAAAAAGCCCTGGTGTTAAATGCAATTAACCCCTCCATTGGTGGGGTGCTGATAAAAGGTGATAAAGGAACTGGTAAGACCACTGCAGTACGTGCATTGGCTGATCTTTTACCTCCGTTAAGGGTGGTTAAGGGGTGTTCTTTCAACTGTGATCCAGATGACCCGGACTCATTATGTGAATCCTGCAGATTAGATGAATCCGGGGAGATCCTGATAGAAGAAAGGAAAATGAGGGTGGTGGAGTTACCTCTGGGAGCAACTGAGGATCGTGTAGTGGGTTCCATAAATATTGAAAAAGCTCTTAAGGAAGGTACCAAAGCATTAGAACCAGGTATACTTGCTGATGCTAATCGTAACATCCTTTATGTTGACGAGATCAACCTCCTGGATGATAATCTGGTGGATGTTCTTTTGGATGCTGCGGCTTATGGAATAAATACTGTGGAACGTGAAGGTATTTCCTTGGCTCACCCCTCTAACTTTATACTGGTGGGAACCATGAATCCAGCTGAAGGAGAGCTCAGACCGCAGTTATCAGATAGAATAGGCCTGCAGATATCAGTTCAGAGTATAATGGACATAGAGGATAGGGTTAAGATCATGGAAAGGAGGGAAGCATTCGAAAAGGATCCCCACGCTTTCCGGGAAGAATTCCAGGAATATCAGGATCAAATCCTGGAAAACATCACTCTGGCCAGGCAACTCCTCCCTAAAGTAAAAGTTTCAGAGGATATAATGAAAATAATAGCTCAAGTATGTGTTGATTTGGGGGTGGATGGGCACCGGTCTGACATTGCCATTTTAAAGACGGCTAAAACTCTTGCAGCATATTATAAGCATGAAGAGGTTGAACTTATTGATGTGGAAGAGGCCGCTGCTCTGGTTTTGGGTGAAAGATTTCATAAGAAATCATTTAATAAGGAAAAAATCAAAAAAGAAGTAAAAAATGCTGTTAATGAGATTTCACAGGACAAAACTGGGGATGATAAAAAAAAGCCCCAAATAGGGTAGAAGGCCCCCAGAAAAAGAGGGCTATGCAACTTAAAACCCTCAAGAAGCATGAAGAAGAAGTTGATGCTCAGGAAGAAGAAGTTGATGTTAAAAAACTCCTTAAATTAAAGGGGAAAAAGAAGAAACGTCTTTACGGGCAGCGTGTTGATTCAAAAACTCAAAAAGGACGTTACATAAAGAGTGAACTCCCCAAAGATTCATCTGGAGACATTGCCATTGATGCAACTCTCAGAGCTGCTGCTTTGAGTTCTGATGGTAAAATTAAGGTTAAAAGTGAAGATTTACGTCATAAAATAAGGAAGCATGGAGCTAAAGCATCAATTGTCCTGGTGGTGGATATTAGTGGGTCAATGTTTTCTGATAGAAAAGCCAACCGCTTGAAAGGAATACTGAACACGGTTATAGAGGATGCCCATCGCCACCAGGATCGCATTAGCCTGGTTGGATTCAAGGGGGAAAAAGCTGAAGTAATCATCCCCAGCACTCGCCGGGCAACGTCCTTCAGAAAGCAGATCGATGATATTCAGGTTGGAGGAACCACCCCTCTGGCTGCAGGGTTAAAAAAGGGTTATGAAATCCTTAAGAAAGAGAAATTAAAGGATGAATTTGTTCCTTTAATGCTGGTCTTATCTGATGGAATGCCCAATGTAGCATTAGATCAAGGACCAATAAAGGATGCCCTTGAGGTTGCAGGTAAAATTAAAGATAAAGAGATTCACACGGTGGTCATTAACTTCGAAAGATCGGTGCGTTATGGTCATGAAGTAAATATGGAATTAGCCCTGGCTGCAGGGGCACGATATTACGATATAGAAGAATTGAAAGATCCGACAATGGCAGTTTCCAGGATAATGGATTTGGAAAGAGAAAAGATATAATATATAAATATCGCTATTTTTTCCTATTTTTTTAATTATTTCATGCTAATTTTACCAAATTAGTACTCTAACACCTTATACTTTAATATTTCCTTCAATGATCTGATTTGCTGTTTTTAACTTCGATGATGTATTTTAAAACCTTAAAAATAGCATTATTTTTTTAAAAGCAATTATCAGATTTTATTATTATATTAGCTATTAACTAATTTTCAAGGTTTTTAGGATGGTATTGTATGCTTCTTCTGTAGCATTAACTGCCCAGGGTGGGCTGATGTATTCTAAATAAATGTAAAACTCGTTATTTTCCATGATGGTTGTTTTATGTGCAACATTTTTCCCATAACTTGCTATTTGAATATGGGTAAGATTAGCTACTCCCACAGAAACTGTTGAGGGACTGCTGGTGTTCATAGCAATGTTTGATTTAGTAGGTAAATTGAATGTACCAATTGCCTTCTGTTCCTTTTGTAGAATAATATAAGCGGTTTCATCAGTTCCGTTGCCTGAAGGGAAATTTTTCTTAAAGGTGACTTCTGAATACAAACTGTTGTTGGAGAAATTTCCCACAATATGGTCTTGTGACCAGTCTTTAGGATATTCAAATGATATTTGGCCATTTTGAAATGTATTATTCCCTGAAAAGGCAGTAATTATAACTGATATCATTATTATTACTAATACCACTATAACTCCCAAGATCAGGTCTTTTTTTTCCATGTTATCACATCTTTTTTATTGGTTTCCTCTACGGAAATACATTTAGTATGGGAATACATTTTGTATGAGTATAAAAAAACTTCATTATCGGTTTTTTACATAAACTCAAATAAGAGAATAAACATAATATATCCAGAAAGCTTAGTTAAAAAAAGTTGCTTTGCCTTTATTTTAGAGGATCTTAATGAATGGGTGATGGTTTGCATAGAGGAAAAATCCTCGTGGTAGAGGATGATGCCATAGAAGCCATGGATCTTAAACGTACTCTGGAATCTTTTGGATATGAAGTTCCTTATGTAGCTTCTCGTGGTGATGATGCTGTAGAAAAGGCTGCAGAGGTCATGCCGGATCTTATTTTAATGGACATAGTTTTAAAAGGAGAGATAAATGGTATTGAAGCGGCATTTAAAATTAAAAATCTCAATATACCATTAATTTTTTTAACAGCTCATTCTGAAGATGCCACGGTCCAGAAGGCAAAACTAACAGAGCCTTATGGATATATAATCAAACCCTTCGATTCTTCTGAACTTAGATATTCCATAGAACTGGCTCTTTATAAAAATAAGATGGAGAAAAATCTCAAAGTTCGTGAAAGGCTTTTAAACTCAATAATCAATGATTCACCAATTTTACAATTTGTAATTGATAAAAATCATCATGTTCTCTACTGGAATGAGGCCCTTGCATCCTACAGTGGTATTTCTGCAGAAGAGATTGTAGGCACTGATGAGCACTGGAGGGCATTTTACAGTGAAAAAAGACCATGCTTGGCTGATCTAATGGTTGAAGAGGATTTTATCTCTATAGATAAGTGGTATGGGGGAAAATACCAGGAATCTGAACATTTAAAAAATGCTTTTGAAGTTGAAGATTTTTTCCCTTCATTGGGGAAAAATGGGAAATGGTTGCATTTCACCGCTGCTACAATTAAAGATGATAGTGGAGAGGTGATTGGAGCATTAGAAACACTTGAAGACATTACTGAACGCAAAAATGCGGAAAAAACAGTCAAAGATCAATATAATTTCCTTCAAAATTTAATAGACACTATACCTTACCCCGTATTTTACAAGGACACAAATTACAAATATATAGGCTGTAACAAGGCATTTGAAGACTTTATAGGGTTCCGAAAAGAAGAAATAATTGGAAAGACGGTCTATGAGGTTGCACCTAAAGAATTAGCTGATAAATATCACAAAAAAGATAAGGAACTATTTGATAACCCAAGTTCGCAATCCTATGAGGCCCCAGTTCAATATGCTGACGGTTCCAAACACATTGTGCTTTTCAATAAATCTACCTTTAATGATGATCAGGGACAAATTGCAGGTTTAATTGGATTAATGGTTGACATCACTGAACAAAAAAAAGCAGAAAAACAACTCTTAGAAAGTGAAGAAAAGTTCAGGGAAATTTTTAACAACGCTAATGATGCATTCTACCTGCTTAAAGTCACTGATAAAGGTGCAAATGAAAAATTTGCCGAAGTAAATGAGGTTGCCAGCCAAATGTTGGGTTATTTAGTAGATGAACTTCTGAAAATGTCACCTAATGATATAGATGCTTCAGATTCTAGTCGTATGTTTGATAACTGGCAAAAACTTCTCAATAAGGGCACTGCGATTTTCGAAACTGTTCACAAAACTAAAAATGGGAAAGAGATACCTGTTGAGATTAACGGACGACTCTTTGACATTAAGGGTGAAAAAACACTTTTTGCAATAGCCCGAGATATAAGCGAACGTAAATTAGCAGAAAAAGCACTTGAAAATTCTGAAGCAGAGTATAAGGCTATTTTTGAGAATATAAAAAGTGCGGTGGCAGTTTATGAATCAGTTAATAATGGTTCTGATTTTATTTTTAAAGACTTCAATCAAGCTGCAGAGGAAATTGAACAAATAAAAAAGGAATCAGTATTGGGTAAGAGAGTTACTGAAGTATTCCCTGGTATTAAGGAATATGGGCTTTTTGAAGTGTTTCAAAGGGTTTGGAAAACTGGAATTCCGGAAAAACACCCGGTTTCAATGTATAAGGATGAGCGGATAGAAGGCTGGAGGGAAAATTATGTTTACAAACTCCCTTCTGGAGATTTAGTTGCAGTTTACGATGATTTAACTGAAATCAAACAGTATGAAGAGGAACTTGAAAAGAATCAACTTCGATTGAGAAGTCTGGTGAGAATACTTCAGTACGAGGCAGAATCTGTACAGGATTTCCTGGATTATGCTCTGGAAGAGGCAATTAAATTAACAGAAAGTAAAATAGGATATATTTACCATTATTACGAGGATAGGGAAGAGTTCATCCTTAACACCTGGTCTGAGGGAGTTATGGATGAATGCAGTATCAAAGAAGCTCCTTCAGTTTACAAACTGAGTCAAACTGGTGTATGGGGTGAGGCAGTCCGTCAAAGAAAACCAATTATATTAAACGATTTTGAAGCACCCCATCCTCTTAAAAAGGGTTATCCTGAAGGTCATGCTCCGCTCCACAAGTTCATGACCATTCCAGTATTCAGTGGTGATAAAATTGTTGCAGTGGTGGGAGTGGCCAATAAAAAAACAGATTACACAGAAACAGATGTATTACAGCTGGAACTTTTAATGGAATCTATATGGAAAGTTCTGGATAGTCAAAAGGCTGAAGAAGCTCTTAAAGAGTCTGAAGCCAGATACAGGGCTATTTTTGAAAACACTGGCACTGCTACTGCTATAAGTGAAGAAAACATGATTTTATCCCTGGTCAATGAAGAATTCGCCAAACTCACTGGATTTTCAAAGGATGAAATTCAAAACAAAATGCAGTGGACTGACTTTTTTGTGGAAGAAGAACTTTCCCGAATGAAAGAATACCATAAAATTCGCAGAACAGACCCGGGTTCAGTTCCCAGAAATTATGAGAGCGTTTTAAAGGATAGGTGGGGTAACACAAAGGATGTTTATATGAGCGTGGCCATGTTACCTGGAACCAGGAAAAGTCTGGTTTCTGTTCTGGATATCACTGAAAAGAAACAGTCAAATCGGAAACTTAAGCGTGAACTTAAAATTAACCAGGCTCTTGCTGAAATTTACGCACCTCTAATCTCACCCCTTACAAATATTCAAGATATATCCATTGTTATCTTAAAGCAGGCTTTATCCATTTCAGGAAGTGAGCATGGTTTTGTAGCCACCATTGATCCCAAAAATCAGGATCTGGTAAATCAAACCTTAACCCGGATGATGCCCCAGTGTGAAGTATACAAGGATGGTAAAATACCTGAGGAGATAAGATTTCCCATTGGTCCGGATGGCCTATACTCTGGTCTCTGGGGGCACTGTTTAAATACCAAAGAAGGATTCTACACCAACGATGCTTCTCATCACACTTCAGCCAAAGGAGTCCCTAAGGGGCATGTTAAAATAGAGAAATTCCTTGCAGTTCCTGTTTTGATTAATGATGAACTGGTGGGGGAAATTGCCCTGGCCAATCCACCTGAAAAAGATTATTCTCGTCATGATTTGAGAGCATTAAAAAGAATAGCAGAGTTTTTTGCCCTGGCAATTCAGCGTAAGAGATACGAAGAGCAAATAAACAAATCTCTAGACGAAAAAGACCTGTTAATTAGAGAAATACATCACCGTGTAAAAAATAACATGCAAATTATCTCCAGTATTCTTAATCTACAATCCTTTGCAGTAAGCGACCCCCAGCTTCTGGATATACTAAAACAGAATCAGAACCGTATTAAATCCATGGCCATGATCCATGAAAAACTTTATCAATCCCATAATCTAGTAAAGATAGACTTCGGTGATTATCTTAGAAGCTTAACTGCGGATATCTATTACACCTATTCTATTACAGCAGAAGGTTTTGAAATGGATTTAGATTTTGAGCCTAATATTTTCTTAAATATTGAAACATCCATTCCATGCGGACTAATTTACAGTGAATTACTCTCAAACTGTATAAAACATGCATATCCCGAGGGAGGTAAAGGTAAAATAAGTGCTGAGTTTAAGAGAGTAGGGGAAGACTTAATGCTTAGAGTTAGTGATGATGGTGTGGGTCTTCCCGATGAAATTGATTTTAGACATACCCAGTCTCTGGGACTACAATTAGTAACTAGCCTTGTCAAACAGTTAGATGGGACTATTGAACTCGATAAAAGTCAGGGAACATCTTTCACAGTCAAGTTCCATGAACTGAAATATAAAGAAAGAATATAAATTTAACATTGAATTTTTTTTTGCTTATTGTACCTTAGAGGCAATGATTACTTCTAATTTTAACCAAGGAACTGAGTTTACAATTAAATTTAATGAATTAGTTATAGACTTGATATTGGTTATTTTTCCATATGTAAAGACTAATTAATTTTTTATAAGTAAAAAAATTAAAGTTGTATAGTATCCAGAGAGAAAATAATAAATAAACTGCAATATACTGAAATTTATTAATATTCAAGTTTATAAATTAAATAAAGATCAATTGAATTAGAAAATTTTTCAATTTAATCCCATGTCTGATTCTATGCCCCATAAAATTATTGTTTACCACGCTGAACAGTGCGATCCTAAAAAATGCACCACCCGTAAACTGGCCAAGCAGAAAGAGATAAAGATGGTCAATCGTCTTAATCAAGTCCCAAGAGGTGGTCTAGTATTAGACCCCTTCTCTCCAAAGGCAGTATCACCCGAAGACCATGATTTGGTGGTTGAAAAGGGTATCGTAGGTTTGGATTGTTCATGGAAACGGATCGACAAGTCTTCTGCCATGTTTAGGGGAACTAAAACCCACAGATCCCTTCCCTTTCTGGTGGCTGCCAATCCCACCAACTATGGGAAACCATGTATACTGTCCACTGCTGAGGCTGTGGCAGCAACCTTATATATAGTGGGACTTAAAGATAATGCTATTCAGATTATGTCCCACTTCAAGTGGGGACCTCATTTTCTGGAGCTCAACCATGAGCTCTTAGAGGCATACTCCCGGGCTCGCAGCAGTCGGGAAGTTGTAGATATTCAGAATGAATTTATAGGAGGCTAGATAATGGCTAGATTTGAAGAAGCAGAGAACAGAATATTCAAGATCAAGATTTGTCTCAAATGTAACGCTCGAAACCCACCAACTGCCAAAACATGCCGTAAGTGCGGATACAAGGGCTTGAGATACAAGGCCAAAGAGCCGCGAGGATAAATAACTTCTTCTAATCCCCTGGAATTTGCAGGGGATAGAGGAAACACATCTTTTATTATTTCTTTTATTGTTTCACAGTATTAAGTGGTAATTAGGGATTAATTTTCTCTAATTAAATATTATGTTATCTAACTATCAAAATCTTATTTGTAAACAATCAAACTGATTCTAGGTTAAAATTTTAGTTTATAATAATAGGTGTTTCGGATGAAAGTGGAAGAATATCTAAAAGAATCTCTTAAGCATGGAAAAGTTCACCTCACCCTCTTAGACCCTGAGGATCAAGATCCAGAAAAAGCACTGGAAATAGCCACCGAAGCCGTTGCAGGAGGTTCTGATGGAATCATGTTGGGAGGATCCACCACAGACTCCCAGGAACTTAATGAAACCGCAAAAATTCTTCAAGAAAACCTTGATGTTCCCATAATTCTCTTCCCAGGTAACACTACTGGGGTGAGTGCCTATGCTGATGCCATTTTTTTCATGAGCCTTTTAAACTCCAATAATCCCTACTGGATTATCGGTGCCCAGGCTTTGGGAGCTCCGAAAATTAAAAAAATTGGCATAGAAACCATCCCCATGGGATATCTAATAGTGGAACCAGGAGAAACTGCAGGATGGGTGGGTGATGCTAAGTTAATCCCTCGCAGGAAGCCAGATATTGCGGTGGCCTATGCTATGGCTGCTGAATTCATGGGAATGCGGCTATTCTATTTGGAAGCAGGCTCTGGAGCTGGAGAGATCATTCCCAGTGAGATGATCCAGAAGGTTAAAATGTTCACCAATCACATAGTGGTGGTGGGCGGAGGTATCAGAACTGGAGAATCTGCAAAAAAGGTGGCTCAGGCTGGTGCCGATATCATTGTTACCGGTACTGTGGTTGAGAACACCTCAAATATAAAAGAAAAGATTTCTGAGATTGTAGAAGGTATTAAATCAGTTTAGATAGCTCTTTTTTAAAATTTTTTCCTTTTTAGTAGATTCATATTTATTTTCAATTTATTTGATGTATAATTATGTTCATCATCTTTTTCCTTCAGCACCTATAGCTCCCATACCCATAAATAGAAAAAATTATTTTTCTATAAAACCTAAACAAATATAGAGGTGAAAAAGTATGTGCGAGTCAGATGGATATGATTTCATAAGTGATAAGTTAAAAGAACACCTTGATTTAGAAAAATCTCCAGTTGCCATTAAATTTGTTTTAAGAGAAGAAGACATTCCTAAAGGCATAGCCAAGGCAGATGGAAAAATGCGCCATTGTGAATTGGTGCAGAAAGCCAGTCATGGGGATGTTTTTTATGCCACAGCAGAAGAACAGATGTGTAAAGGCGGCTCAGCAGCTCTTGGTCTTGAAGAAGCACCAGAAAAGGTGAGAACAGGAGAATTTTACTATGGTCTGGGAAGGTTCTCCAGTATAGGATCAGCCAAAAAAACCATGGAATCCATACCTAAAATAGATAATATTATGTATGCCTTGATTTACGCTCCTCTGGAGAAGGCTAACTTTGACCCAGATGTTATTTTAATCATAGCTAACCCTGCTCAGGCTATGAAAGTTTCTCAAGCCCTTGTTTACACCATGGGTGGAAGGGTGGAGGCAGATTTTGCTGGTATTCAATCAATATGTGCAGATGCTGTTGCAGGGCCATTCACACGCCGCAAACCTAATATAACCTTGGGTTGCAGTGGGTCCCGACAATACGCCGATATAAAAGATGATGAGGTTATTATAGGCCTTACTGGTGAAAATATTGGATGCCTCATCAATGCACTGGAGAATATGAGTTAAAAAAATATCTCCAGCCTTTGTTTAAAAAAATATTTAATATTTTAATATTTAATATTTTAAAATCACTTTTTTTTTTTTAATTATGTTTTTTTCTTAAAATGCCATGATAATCTTGAGTATAATCCTAAAAAAAGTCCGGAGTATTCAATTTAAAAGATTTAATTTCCATTCTATTTATTCTAGATCCTTTAAAACCTTGAGATAATCGTTGTAGCGATTGATATTTACTAGTTCCAATTCATTCTGTGCTTCTATCCCATACAATGAAACACCGTCAGCAACCATTCTTCTTAATATGGGATTAAGATTATCTTCTTCTCCATGGAGGTAATGTTTTAAAAGTGAGGAACTACATGCGAAAGGCATTCCTAAGCCTCGGGCACTATTCAAGTATCCTGTTTTTCCACGGGAGAGAACTGAAACTGTTTTATCTGGATCAGAACTATTTAAAAGATGATTAATCAAATTCTGCATGGTTTGAATGGTAACAGTGGGCTGGTCCCCGGCAAGGCAAAGACAGTAATTATATTCCGTGTTCAAAACACCGTTTAGAAGTGTTTGCGATAATTCAACATCCACATCTTGGTTTTCAATGATACGGAGTCTTGAGTCATTTATTTCCTCCAGTGCAGGGTATAACTCGTCCATAAAATGTCCAAGAACAACAATGCACTCCTTAACGTCTGTTTGAAGTGCTTTTTCTATGGTACAATTTATTATGGGTTTTTCATTAACTTTTAAAAGGAGTTTATGTTTTATTTCCATCCCCTTACTCTTAAGGTCTTCCCTCATTCGCCTGTTTTTACCGGCTGCAGTAATAATGCCTGATACTCCTTTCATGAGTTTAACACTCCCTAAAAGTAAGGGAAATGGAAGAATTAGTTTTTAACTGAGCTTTACTATTCTAGAGTAGATTACCAGTCCGGATCCACTTCCCTGGGTGTACATAATAATTTTTATAGGGTAATTCTGATTGTTGTATATTTTCACTCCTTGGGTGGGGCTGGTATCATAGGCTATGGCCAATTCTTCCCATCTGATTCCTATGGGTGTTGGTAATCCCGCAGCTGCGGTAGCACCTCTGATTGACCTGGCAGCAGGGCAAACTCCATGGACTGCAGATCCACCAGTGGCATTAGGGTCAGGACAGGGATCAAAACCTATATTTTCTTTCCCATTGGAACCCGTTTTAGGAGGTATTATAGTACCGTTCCATGCTCGGGCAAATTGCATGGCATTGTAAGCCCGGGCCGCATCCCCATATTCGGGGTGAGAACCTAAAGACTCAGCATAACTCGCAGTCACATTTTCACTATGTGGGCCCATATAAGCCATAACTGGAGAACCCGAAGGATAATCTTTCATATAACTAACTACCGAATCTCCGAAAAAGGTTTTAATTTTGTCCGGGGGGACCTGGTTGCGGCCATCATTGAAACCTGCTAGGGAGTAATCAAGATTTATGTAATCTCCAACCTTGGCATTTTCATACCATTTTTTGGTAGTGGAAATGCTAACATAGTCATGGGGGATGGTTTCATTGTTAATATCCGATGATGATACTGTTTTTACTAGTTTACCATTTTTACCCCCTTCCCTGATTTCAAGACCTTTACTGGTTTTCACTCCCACGGTGTATCCAGTTTTAAAACCCCACACAAATGTTTGCGGAGGATTAACCACTAAATACTGCCCGTGCACGCTTAAAAAGCCAGGTCCTTCGAATCCCTGAGCTACTCCCTGATATGATATGCTGCCATTGGCTATCTGAGAGAGGGGTGTTTCCACTGCTCCAGTTAACAGTCCACTAATTATCTGAATATATTTGCCTTCCTGTAATAATTTATTTAAATAATCTGCATGATATAAAACAGGCACTTTCCTGATCTTACTGTCATCAACCACTTTCATGCCTGACACCACAGTGTCTCCAATGGGCATTGATGTGATTTCTTCTGGCTTTTGAGGGGGATAATAACCTTCCACAGTGTTTCCAAAATAAAGAAAACCAACCATCATTATGATTAAAACACCAAAGGCCAGTATCGGGTTTAACAATGATTTACGCATTTTACATCCTCCAAATTGACATTATTATGGCTATAATTATTATTTTGCAGAGATGGCCTGTTTTAAACTTTCAGTTATTTCTATAATTTTAAGCTGACCATTACCGCCAATAAATACATTAGGATACTTTTCTGAACATTTAAGTGCAAATTCAACCACTTCACCCACATCCGTGAGTTTAATAACATCGCCCCTAAAATTTTCTTCTTTTAAAATACATCTTGCATCTTCACAGGTGTCATCAAGCCCAGGGAAAAGGGCCACTATTTCAGAATTTGTCTTTGAAACCTCTCTAAAAACTTCAAAACGGCAAAGTTCTCCTTTACGTGGAGTTCCCAAGATTATAACCGGAAATTCTGCTTCATCCAACACAGCAGCAGTGGCATCAGCATTATCAGTTTTCCCCACCACTATTCTGGAATGGGGGAGATTGATTACAGTGGATCTGCCTGGTAAAGCATTGAATTGTTTAAGAGAATCTTCAATGATGTTATCAGATATCCCTACTATTTCTGCAGCTTTAGCCGCTGCAGCTGCATTTTCAAGGTTAAAATCTCCAAATAAATTCAATTCATAGGGGATTTTGCTGAAAAAATGAATTTCCTCAGCTACATCAGTAAATTGTCCTATTTTCTCACTTTCCTTGTTTAAAAGAACCCTTTTTCCTTTGATGAAATTTTTCAGTGATTTAAGATAGTTTTCCATTGATTGGTGAACTTCAAGATGATCTCTACCAATATTGGTTAATAGAATCAGGTCAAAGTCAAAATTATGTTTACAGAAATCAAGGGTCATGTCGCAGACTTCAACCAGGACCAGGTTATATTCACCTGAAGCAGCTTCTAACATGACTTCAGTGTAACCCCTAAAACCACCTCCTGCATTCCCACCAGTAAGAACTTTAAAGCCGGCTTTTTCTAATATATCTCTTAGCATCATGGTGGTGGTGGTTTTGCCATTGGTGCCAGTGACTCCTATGGTGAAGGCAGGTTTTTTGGGTTTTAAAATGTCTGATAAAAGTTTTTTATCAGATATAAATTTTTGGAAAGCCCGGTGATTCCATAAACCAGGACTTATAACCACAGCATCGGAATTCTCTATTTTGTTGAAATCATGAAAGCCTAGATCAACTTCTAAGTTTTCACCAGGGGATAATTCAATTTCATGATTAATATCAGAAGCATAAACTTCATAACCGTGATTTAATAGTGATTCAACGGCATTAACGCCCTCTACACCCAGCCCAATCACAGCAATCTTCATTTTAAAAACCATTTCATATTACTTTCCAGATCAATCACTTATTACTGGTCCTTAAATATAACTTTGATAATTTACTATATAACTATAACTAATAATTCTCCTTAATTGCCCAATAAACATTTTAACGCTCCATACGTTTATTTAAGATTTAAAAAGTTTTTATATTCGGGATAAAATCTTTATTTATCTGTAATTTAGTAAATTAATAAATATAATATGATAATTTTTTTATGGTTGTAGGGTAGACCTCATAATCCTTTGCCTGGATTTTTTAACTAAAAATTTTTTTAATGTTACACATCCCATAATCATATAACATCAAAAACAATATCTTCAAAGGATACATGAAAAAGGATACATGAATAATCATAATAAAGAGATCAAAATTTATTTATTGAAAATATTTAATGAAGATGATTTAAGCAACAATTTAAGTAATTAGAACTTCAGAAAAGCTAATTCTTATTATTGGTTTATTTATGAATTCTAAAATAGAATCTGGTGGCAATCATGACTACAATGAAAGATATCTCTCAAGAAGTTGTCAAACGCATAGAAAAAATCTCCCAACCTGTAAAGATAATGCATGTCTGTGGGTCACACGAACACACCATAATGCAACACGGGATAAGAACCCTGTTACCTAAAGAGGTGGAAGTGGTTGCAGGCCCGGGATGTCCGGTATGTTGCGTTCCTGCACGAGAAGTAGAAGAATGCCTTGATTTAGCCAGGCAAGGGGTAACCATAGCAACCTTCGGGGACATGCTAAGGGTGCCGGGTGGGACAGGAACTCTGGCTGATGCTAAAGCAGATGGGGCTGATGTTAGGATCGTTTACGGAGTGAATAACGCTGTTGAAATAGCTCGAAAAATTGATAATGAAGTGGTGTTCATGGCAGCAGGATTTGAAACCACCGCACCAACAACCGCTGCCGAGATCGTATCCAACCCACCTGAAAACTTTTCAGTGTTATCCTGCCACAGATTAATTCCTCCTGCTTTAAAATTCCTCATTGAATCAGGGGAAGTAAATCTCAATGCTCTGATAGAACCGGGGCATGTTTCAACCATAATAGGTACCAGGCCTTATGAACTGTTTTCAGAAAAATATGGCATTCCTCAAGTGGTAACTGGATTCAATCCAATGGATGTGCTCATAGCAGTTTACATGATACTTAAACAATTAAATGATGGCCAGGCAAAAGTTCAAAATGAGTATAAACGTGCAGTTCGGGAAGAAGGGAATCTGAAAGCACAAAAATTACTAGAAGAAGTTTTCTACATCACAACTAAAGAATGGAGGGGATTCCCACCTATACCAGACTCTGTAATGGAAATAAAGGCTGAATTCGGTGATGTGAATGCCCGTGAAAGGTTTGATATTGATGTAGGGGAAACACCAGAAGTAGTGACTGGCTGTATCTGCGGAGCAATTTTAAGGGGAGTGGCCCGTCCTGAAGATTGTAAACTATTCCGGAAGGAATGTAACCCCACCAATCCTGTGGGTGCCTGTATGGTAAGTAAAGAAGGAACCTGCAATATTGCATATAGATATGGATCATTCCTGGATGAAGATTAGTCACCACCCAATCAAATAATAATTTCATAATATGCCAGAATAGGTAAGGTGGGTTAGAAATAGAAATTAATAAAAATTAATCTCTAGAAAGGTCTAAAACTCCCCTAATATATATTTTATTGACATAGACTGGTGATCCCTTGATAAAGGCCGTAGCATTGGATGTTGATGGAACAATTACTGATAAAAAAAGGAAATTATGTCCAAGTTCTCTTGAAGCCATAAATTATGCGGAAAGTTGTGGGATTCCAGTTATTATAGTAACTGGAAATCTTCTTGCCTTTACCAGATTCCTTTCCATGCTACTGGGAACAACCGGGGGTTTAGTTGCTGAAAATGGTGGAGTTATCCAGTGCAATGATGAAGAAATAGTTTTAGGAGATATTAAAAAGAGCCAAAAGGCATATGAGTATTTAAAAAACCATTATCCAGTTGAAAAGGTTGAATACTCCTTTGAAAGGGTTTCTGAAATAGCACTCAAACGTAACCTGCCTTCTGATCTAATAAAAGAAGCTTTGAAAAACTTTGACGTGGAAATATATGATTCAGGTTTTGCAGTGCACCTCACAGATCCCCAAGTGAATAAAGGTTCATCCCTAATTAAGCTGTTAAGAGAAAGGGGTATTGATGTTGAAGAGGTTCTGGCAGTGGGTGACAGTGAAAATGACCTTGATTTTCTTAAAGTAGCTGGTTTGAAGGTGGCAGTGGCCAATGCAGATCCGAAACTTAAGGCGATAGCTGATTATGTTACTGAAAAACCCTATGGAGATGGAGTTAAAGAGGCATTAGAGAGGTTTCTACCATGATGAATGATTTAGCTAAATTAACACTGGATTATGCTCTGAAACATGCTGATCACGCTGAAATATACATAGAAAGCACTGAAAGTGTGGATGCCACCATACAGAATGACCAGGTGGACTTTGCTAAGGAGTCTCACTCCCTGGGCATGGGTATTAGAGTGATCCAGAATAATAAAATGGGCTTTTCTTACACAACCCAAGCCGACCAGTTACAGGCAACTGTGGATAAGGCAATTACCAATGCCCAAGCCAACCAGGCAGATGAAAACTTTGCTTTTGCCTCTAAATCAGATTATCCTCATGTTAAAGGAATTTATGATGGGAAAATAGAGAACATGGACCTGACAGAAACCATAGAATTGGGAAAAACCATGATTGGTACAGTTCTGGAAAGCAAATGCCAACCCACATCTGGTGGAGTTTCAACCAGTTATTCTAGGACCCTAATAGCCAACTCAGAAGGTGCATGGTGTGAAGACAGGGCCACCCATATTTCTGGTTTCATTGCAGTTAATGTTCCTGATGGAGATGGAGTTTCAACTGCCAGTGAATCTGATTCATCCCGAAGACTGGACTTAAATCCGGAAGAAATAGCTAATAAAGCATGTGAGATTGCTTTAAATTCAAGGGGAGGTGTGCAGGTAGAAACCAAGGACATGAAAATATTGTTGGATTATCATGCATCCTCCAGCCTTCTTTCAACGTTTTCCCAGGCAATAAATGGGGATAATGTTCAAAGAGGCAGATCCATATATGCTGATAAGATTGATCAGGAGGTATCATCTTCCTCATTAACCATCTATGATGATGGCACTGTCAAGGGAGGATTAAATTCTTCTCGAGGGGATGGTGAAGGAACACCCAGTCAAAGAACAACCTTAATTGAAAATGGTGTTCTAAGAAACTTTTTGTATGATATACATACTGCTAACAAGGGTAATGTTCAAAGTACAGGGAATGGAATGCGTTCATCATTCAATGACATGCCCGGAGTAGGTCTTTCGAACCTGATATTGGAATTTGCTGAATTTGAAAGTCTTTCTGAAATAGGGGAGGGGCTTTTGGTCACTGATGTTTTAGGTGCCCATACAGCCAATCCCATATCTGGAGATTTTTCAGTAGAGGCCATGAATGCCTTTATAATCAAGAATGGGGAAATTATTGAACCGGTAAAAAAGGCCATGCTTTCAGGTAACATATTCTCCATCTTGAAAGAAGTCAAAGCAGCTTCTCGTAAAACCCGCCAGTTAGGACCCTTTATTGTACCACCCTTAACTATTTCCAGTTTAAGGGTGGTGGGATAATCATTAATGCTTATAAAAGTTTAACGGCTGATGGCAGTTAAAAAAATGACCATTCAAACAATAGAACATCTTCTATCAGATTATCTGAGGGTTATGACCAACCAGCAGTTATCCCGGTGTAAGATAACATCTATGATAGAAGCAAAGGACCCTGGCAGTGATTATGATCTTCTTTGGACTGAACACGAACGACTGAGAAATGATTTCAGACGAATTTACAGGGAAAATAAAAATATCATCAGGGATATGGTGGAATTTGGGAATAATCTAGAAGGTAATAATAATCTAGATGGGAATAATCTGGATAAATCAAAGAATAATCGGATCCAAAGGGGCCTACTCAATAGGGACCCAGCCCAGGGGACTGTAAAAAAACCCCCATTTTCATTTTTGGATTTAAAGATTAAAATTGCAACAAGAATGTTCCAGCACTGTAATTTCTGTGAAAAGGCTTGTGGAGTTGATAGGAGATTTGAAAAGGGTGAATGTGGAGTTGATGGTTCACATATATCATCAGAGTTTTTACATGTAGGTGAAGAACCACCACTGGTTCCCAGCCACACGATTTTCTTCTCCGGATGTAATTTCAACTGTGTTTACTGCCAGAACTGGGATATTAGTCAAAATCCAGATAGGGGAATAAGATTAAGTGAGAAAGACCTGGCATTAATCATAGAAAATCGCAGAAGGCAGGGTTCTCGAAATGTGAATTTTGTCGGTGGTGATCCCACACCCAACCTCCATTACATCCTAGGCACCATGCAACTGGTAAGGGATAACATCCCCCTAGTCTGGAACAGTAACCTGTACCTCTCCACAGAAGCCATGCAACTACTGGATGGGTTTGTTGACCTTTACCTGACAGATTTTAAGTATGGTAATGATGAATGTGCCCAGAGACTTTCAAACATCCCCAGTTATATGGAAGTGGTGGGTAGAAACCATAGAATGGCATTTCATGCAGGGGATATCATAATCAGACATCTAGTTCTTCCAAATCATGTGGAGTGTTGCTCAAAACCGTTATTGGAGTGGATATCCAAAAATTTAGGCTTAAAACCAGTTTTGAACATCATGGGTCAGTATCATCCAGTTTACAAGGCCCAGGATCATGTAGAAATATCAGGACTTCCTTCTTCCAGTGAAATAAGCGAAGTGATTCATTATGCTCATGATTTAGGGTTTAATAATCTGGTTTAAATCTAAGGGATTAATCTAAATAATTATGATTGAATTGGTTGTATTAGGATGTTTTTGGTTTAAATAGGTCTGATTAAATTATTTCGATGAATTTGCATGATTTATAGAAAAATAAGTAATGGATGTGATTTTTATGGAAAATGTTAATCAGGATCTGGCTAGTGAAATTTACAATGATATAAAAAGGGATTATGGGGAGGTGGAGGAAGTCGTTATGGAAGATGAAGAAGAAACAGTTTTTCGTATATATGCCTCTGATGAGCTACTATGGAGAATATTCGAGGACTGGATGGAAGAGGTTACCAGTATTGAATTCAATGCAGGGGCTAAGGAAGCCCATTACCTGAGGGTGATACCTTAATCACTACCATACAAATTATACAATATATGCTGTAGATTGAGATTTAAGCTTTCAATTGCTGTTAATTTAACTTTATTAAGATCATAATACTTTTTTTTGGTTTCATTACAGATTTTTATCTCATTTTCATTGTTTTTAATATCAGAGTTTTTTAATAAACTGGATTATGGCGTTTATAGTTTGTTGTTGTTGCTCTTCGCGGGTGATGGTGCTGTTGTTATCTTGAGCCTGTATTCCGTAATCACCAAAGTTGTAATGATTACCACCTTCAATGGTCAGGAAGGTAGTGTTTACCGGGAATTTATCAAAATTTGCAGAAATATCATCAGGCAAGGTCAAATTATCCAGTGAACCCCTAATGGATAATGCTTTAAAAGAGGCATTTGATGCATTGGAGGAGGGATAAGCAGCTAAATAGATCACTCCTTTGATTTTCTCCTGATTTTTAACTGCATATTCAGAGGCGAAAACACCTCCCAGTGAATGACCGGCAATTACCCATGAATCAATTTCTGGATGATTTTTAATAACATCATCTGCTTTGTTTGTCCCAAAAAATGCTAAGTTAAAGGGCATTTTCACAATTATGGTGGTATAACCATTCTCAGCCAGATGGGAGGCTATCACTGAGTAAGATTCTGCTTCTACTTTTGCACCGGGATAAATTATTATCCCTGTGCTGCTCTGGTTAAGAATGGGTGTGAAGGTGATGAAATCAGCAGTATTCTCTACAATGTAAGAATTGGTTGAATTCAGTGCTGCCATTGCCTTTGCATCGGCATGATAATAGTCAGAAACATAATATGTAAAACCAGCAGCTACTATTAAAAAAACAGCTAATAGAGCGATTAATATTATTCGCTTTTTAGATGGCATAATTTCACCAAATTAGCATCTATTATTCATATAGAACTAAAACTTTTTTGGTTACACAGGATAATTTATAATGCATTATAGGTTCATGCAACGATTATTTTGAAAAATAAAGGGGAGAGGGAATGTAAGGGAATGTAAACTAGTATCAGAAATTACTTATGAAGATTTAATTCCTGAAATTACCATCAGATTTACTAAGAGATCAAATTCCCTCAGATTGAGTTACTCTGCAGAACACTTTTTTTCCCGATTTTGAACTTCTTTCAAGGTGCGAAAACTCCCAAAAATGCTAGCCAGGCCAGGGCAGTTTTTGCAATGAGGCTGAGTATTATGTACACCCGTTCACCATAGAGGTAGTCCTTCCACTTACCAACACCCTTGTACTGTAGAATCATGTTGATAGAGAATGTGTTGAACATGATGAAGTAAATGGCGAGTATGGCGTATACGAAGGCGGGCGGGTTGGTCTCGGTGGATCCCAGTGCAGCAATGAAGTAGGCTGCCAGGACTATCCAGGGAACGAATCCTGATAGGCATCCCACTAGATAGGCAGACCAGTCAGTTTCTTTGGTGTAATAATTGATCTTTTCCATTAAATATCCGCACATGATCATCACAGCATTGAGTACGAAGATCATCACCAGTGACCACAGATCCCATACTCCCACGAAAGTGGCAATTATTACCAGCATGATGGAGCTGGAGAAGAAATATTCATACCAGCGGTAGGGGTTCATACCCTTTTTCAGGTTCTCATTGTAGTTTTTGTTTTTCACAAATGCAATGGTGAAATGGGCAATGGCGGATATCAGCAGGAATGAAGATAGAATCACTCCCAAATAACCAACAGTAAATGCAACCGTTGGATCGGGCACGATCTGAGCTTCAAAAGGCCTAACAGATATTATATTAAATTTAAGATAAAAAGTGTAGATATCCTGGGTCCAGGTCAACCACAAACCCAGGATGATCATTATGATTCCCTGTATAAAGTGCAGTGAACCCGCAGCAATGTTAAGTTTTCTCAACCCCTCAAAAGTAATGGGTGACTTGGCAATAAATTCCCTTCTCATTTCATTATCCATTATCATACCCCCTTAATATGTGTATATATGTTGGAAGATGTTATTAAATTGTTGGATTAAAATTACTAATTAATGGATACTAATTCATGAAAATCTTAGGTTAACATGGGCTGCGAATTTTATGCAGATATATGTACAAAATTTATAGAGTTCTACACATTAATTTTTGATTAACATTATACCCATAAATTTAAAGGATAATTTCTTTATTTCTACTGGAAAATGATTTATGTAAGTTTAAAGATAATAATAGACAAATTATTCTATATTTATCAATGAGGGGGACTGTTAAAATTACTGAAAGCCCAACATATACTGTTGAAGGTAAGGATAATAATATTGAAGTCAGGTTTTACCCAGGTTATATTCTAGCCCAGGTCGATGTGGAAGCAGATTATGATGAGGCTATTAGTGTGGGATTTTCCATACTGGCCAACTATATTTTTGGGGCTAATACAAAACGTTCTAAAATCGCAATGACGGTGCCAGTATCTGGAGAGAACATATCTGTTTCTGAAAAAATCCCCATGACAACCCCCGTAACTGAGGAAGCTGTGGATAAAGATTTTAATGAATCAGAAAAGATCCATATGACTGCTCCAGTTACTGAAGAATCAGTTAAAGACTGGGAAAAACCCAAAAACTATCCGCTAACTCGAAAGAATTCAGAGTCTCATATTTACAGAATATCCTTTACCATGCCTTCTGAATATACTCTGGATACTTTACCCATTCCTGAAGATGATCGTATTAAATTTAAAGAAGTCGTTAATCAAAGAATGGCTGTTTTAAGATTTAAAGGAAGGGTTAATCATAAATTAGCTGAAGAAGAAATGAATGAGTTAAAAAGATGGCTGAAAACAAATAATATTAAGCCAAAATCAAATTTTATAGTTGCACAATATAATCATCCTGCGGTTCCAGGTTTTCTCAGAAGAAATGAAATTATGGTTGAAATATAACCTCTAATTAATATCCTGTTGAATTTCATAACAATTTCCCTGCAAAATTCAGATTAAAATATTACATTTCTAAATTAAAGAGTTTAAACTGAAATTTTTTGAATGGTAAAATGGTTCAGAATGGTAAAACATTATGGGTCGAGAAGTAGAATATAAGGGGTTCGAGAATGATATGTGAAAATTGTGGGGCTAAAATCTCCAAATGGGAAACTTACTGTCCTAAGTGTGGGATGGATCTGATCAGTTCTGAACATAAACCCCTGCAACAGAAGTTCCTTCGAGGTGAATATCGGGATGTGGAAGAAGTTACAGTTAAGCCATATAACTTGGAAGATGAAGACTATTTTGAGGATAAATATCAAAAGAAACCCTACGCTGAACCACACCAAAATTGGGATGATTATGATCCTGATTTTACACAGGAATATGATGAAGACGAAGGTCGAAATAGGGGTAAAACTAGGAAATATAGTGATCAAGGCTATGATCAAGATTACCACCAAGATAAGGATTATAATAACAGATACAATCACAAAAATCGTTCCAGAAGAAAGTATAAGAAAAATTACCCTAAACAGAAAAAATATCTTACTCGGGGTTATGATCTTGATGATGAATATTTTGACTCAGAACCAAAATCGGGTTCTATCTGGACAACAGTAATCCTGTTTTTAGTAGTGGCATTGCTCATGGGATTTGTGATGGGATTCATTTTCTTTTCAGGCAGAATCCAGAACATATTCCATTAACTTACCCTCTCTTAGTCAGAAAATAAACTATGGAGTGTTAAAAAGAATCTTCTTTTGAGTTAATTCCTTTTTGCCCTTTTTGCCCTTTTGATTTTGGTGATATTATGAATATTTTAATAACCGGTCCACCTGGTGTGGGTAAAACCACCATCTTACAGGAAATTAAAAAACATATTAAAAATAGAGGATATTCTGTTGGTGGAGTTTACTGTCCAGAAATCCGGGAAAAAGGTATGCGAACAGGTTTCAATATTATTGACATAAGTTCTGGGAAAAAAGGAATTCTGTCCAGTGTACACAACAATAACCGTCCCAGTGGTCCAATGGTGGGTAAATATAAAGTTAATTTGAATGATATCAGGAAAATTGCAATACCTGCCTTGAAAAATGCTCTTGAAACTGCAGATTTTGTATTCATAGATGAAATTGCACCCATGGAACTGAAAAGCAGTTCATTTTCAAGTGCAGTGTGGGAAGTGATGGAAAGCCAGAAACCAGTTATTGCAGTTATTCACCAGCACTCACAGCATCCTTTTATTTTGAAGGTTAAAAATAGGGAGGATGTGATTATTTTTGAAATTACATTGCAAAACAGGGATTCCATCCTTGAAGAAATACTCGGATTATTGGATTAAATTGAGATAATAACCTTAAAAAAACTAAAAATTACTATTTAATTTTACAAAACAGATTCAATGGATTTGAACAAATATCTATAAAAAATATTCATATAAAATTAATATTCCTAGGAAATATTATTATAAAATTGTAGTTGAAGTAGTTAAAGAAATTAAAAGATATTTAGTAGAAATTCTCCGTTTTCAATCCTTTTTTTTAGTTCACTGGCCAGTTCGCGTGCACGTTTAATATCAGACTGACGGCAGCTAACTTCTAAAGATTTTTCCTCACCTTCCCAATCAATTGTCACCTTCCCTCTTTCCATGTGGAAGGTGCCGAAGGGACAGGAATAGGCACACATCCCACATCCAAAACACCGAGCTTGGTTTAGCTGGTGGTTCTCATAGGCTCTGGTGGGGCATCTCTCCTCCACCACACAGGTTCCACAGTTTTGACAGAATTCCTTTTCATAGGTTGGTCTTTCATCAACATTCCGCCACACTTCATAGGTGGTGTGACTTAAGACACTGTGCCGTCCTCTGATGTCTGCAATAGGCAGTGTTATATCCTCATTTTTTATGAAGGTTTTTTGAAGTATTTCATCATCCAGGACCGGTATGGCAGTGGCCACACTATTGTAAACTTCAGGGCCTGCCCCTGTACGGAAACCACCCAGATAATGAGGATCCATCTTCTTCATATCAGCGGTGATCATCATATTAGGCTTTTCAGGGGTGCTTCTAGTCCCTGTATCGATGAATAGTCCTTCAGAGTTGTTAATAAGTAATTTACTACCTTTAAGGATTGTTTTAAGTTGAGGGTCGTTCTGGAGTGGGTTGAGTTCTCCGCAACCAGAAAATGAAATTCCCTTGAATGGTCCTTCCATGTCCACTGCATTGAATATGGAAGAAACAGGTTCAGGAGATGGATTTATGAAAGCAGTGTAATTTTTAAAGGCAAAACGTGTCCCAATCATCTGTGCAGTTTTAAAATCATCCAGAGTCGCAGTGGATTTGATAATATTCCCCTGATAATCTTCCACTTCTATTTCTATTTCTTCACCTCGCAGGATATCTTTGAAAAGGAACCCTCCCCCGTACTGGGTTTGATATAGACTGTGGGCAGTGCCGTAAACCATTAAATCAACCGACCCCAACCATTCATTGGGACAGGGCCCTGGGAAGCCAGGAACACCATTTAAAAGGATATTTTTAGCTTTTTTAAAGGTTCCTGGTTCTGAAACAGGTATGTGGAAGATGGCTGCTGTTCCAGACATTATGCCACAGGTTCCAGTGGTTACCACATCAATATCTTCTGCAGTGGGTTCTTCACCTTCCATAACCAGACGAGTAACTTCTTCTGCAGTAAGGACTGTTGCTTCACCATCTTTGATTTTTTGATTAATTTGCTGGATGCTTTTTTTCAACTAAATCCACCTACATAAATAAATCCATGTGCATGGGTCATAGATAATTCGAACCTAAAACAATCTGAAATAATAATCAAAACTACAATGAGGAAATATTAATACATGAAATGCCCAGTTCTTTCCCCTTTTTATTTAGTTATACTCTGTTAGATTTATGGTTAAAATCCGTTAAGACTTTTCTGAGCCAATTTATCCTTCAGAGTTTCCCGAACAAATTCCAGTGCTTCTTCTAGTTTATCAGGGTCTTTTCCTGCTCCCTGGGCCAGGTTTGGCTTTCCACCACCTCCACCACCCATAACTTTTGCGGCTTCTTTGATGATTTCATTGATTTTAACACCCCTATTCATAGCTTGGGCTGATGCAGCGCCAGCAATCTTCCCTTCAGAGTTTCCCAGGACAACCAGGTCTACTTCACCAGTATCGGTGAGTTGGGTGACCATTTGGACCAGTTCACCTATATCTGCATCTACAGTATCAGATAGAAAGCTTAATGAATCGATTTTCTCAGTCTGATGTATGAGAGATTCAGTTTTAAGTTTGGCCAACTGGTCTTGCAGGCGTTTAATATCATTTTTGAAAGATTTCCATTCTGTGAAGAACCTTTCACTGGTCTTAGGCAGTTGGCTGGCTTCAACTTTGAACACAGCAGCACTTTTGTGTAAGAGGGCATCTTGCTTTTGCATGTGCTCCACTGCTGCTTCTCCAGCGGAAAATTCTAAGCGTTCCACTCCATCCTGAATCCTTTCTGTCCGGTTTACTTTAATCAAACCTATCTGTCCAGTATGTTGGCAGTGTGTCCCGGCACAGGCCTGTACATCCACACCCGGAATCTGAACTACTCTGATACTGGTCCCGGGAACCACCCCTCCCTGGTAGAGGATAAATCCATATTTTTTCTCGGCTTCAGCACGGTTCATCCATTGAGTTTCTACAGGGATATTTTCCATAACCCATCGGTTGGCAATGATTTCGATTTGGTTCAAATCTTCTTGACTAATGCGCTGGTAATGTGATAAGTCTATTCTCGATTTTTTAACACCCTTCTGAGCTCCAGCCTGCCATATATGATCTCCAAGCACCTTTCGTGCTGCTGCAACTAGAAGGTGGGTGGCAGTATGATTACGGGCCAGGGCAATGCGCCTATTCCAGTCAATAATTCCTTTAAGGGTTGAACCAGTCCGGTGTTTTAGTTTCGCAAGTTTTTCATCTTCCACTTTGTGCAGAACAATCCCGTCTACCTTCTCAGCATGTAAAACCCTGATTTTCTCTTGGCCGGTGTCTATGAAACCTATGTCTGACGGTTGGCCTCCTCCTTCCGGATAGAATAGGGTGCGGTCAAGAATGATGTTATTTTCATGTGTTCCCAGAAATTTGGCATTGAACTCTGTTTCCTGAGGTTCATCATAGAATAATAGATTAGTTTCTGCAAAATCCAGTTCTAGTGGGATCTCCTCTTCAATCTCTTCTTCAGAGTGTTGAGCTGCTACCAGGGTGTAGAAATTATCTGGGACATTCACTGAGAAGTGAAGTTCTTTGGCAATCTCTTCTACAGTATCCGGTGGCAGACCCTGTGAGTCATAGAGTTTAACAAGGGTTTCCAGGGGCATTTCATCTTTATTATCTTTTTTAAGGTATTTAACGGTTTTTTTAACCATTTGTTTTCCTTTGCGGATGGTTTTCTGGTAACGTTTTTCTTCCAGTTCAATTACTCTTAAAATATGCTCCTGATGATTACGGATCTCTGGATAAGTCTGGGAGAGGAAGTTAAGCTGAATATGCATTATATCTCCCAGGGACTGTTTTAAGTCTAATTTTTTTATGAATCGGATGGTTCTTCTGAGGATTAGGCGAGCCAGGTAACCTTCTTTTACATTGGAAGGTATGACTCCATCGGCCAGCATGAATGCCAGACACCGGGTATGATCAGCAATAACGTAGATGGCTTCCATGGGCTCGGTGGCTTCTTTCAACTCTTCCATGGTGATTCCCAGTCTCTCTGCCACCTTGCTGCGTAGTACCTTTAAATCTGCGATATCTTCAATGTCCATCATCCCTGCGACCTGAGCGTTTTCTCCCAGGATGCGATGGTTTAGTTCAACGCCAGCCATTTCCTGCAATTCTTCTATTACTGGTCCAAATGAAGCGTCATAGGCAGTTGGTGTGCCTTGACTTATCCAGGCGAACCTTTCCAGCCCATAACCAGTATCCACAATTTTCAGAGGAATTTCTTCCTTATCTCCACCGGGTAAGGTTCGGTACTGGATGAATACCAGGGTGGCCAGTTCCACTCCCCTCACGCACACTTCATAGCATGGTCCGGAGTTTCCTCCACCTTCCCACCAGGACTCGATAAAGGTTATTTCTTCTTCATTTATACCCAGATGAGTTATAAAGTCATGACAGTATTTAACAGTCTCATCTTCCCAGTAAATCTGTTCATCTTCAGAATTAAAGGCATGGTGTCCTCCCATGGTGAAACAGGTCATGTGCCTGCCAGTTCGTCCCACATTATCCACATCATTGAGACGTATTGAGGGTTGGGCTACTACCAGGGGATTTGCTGGGGGTTTGACCTGTCCAGAGGTTACCCAGGGTTGAAAGTTATATATGGATGCTCCCACCAGGAAAACATCATCCCTCCATCTTTTTGCAAGTACTGGATATCTTCTGATGGGTTTGTGGCCTCTTTCCTGGAAGAAGCGGGTGAATAGATCATGGATTGAGAATAAATCATATTTTTGTGGTGTGGCTGGGTTTCCAATGAACTGGTATTCATCACAGGGTGCATCTCCACACGTTTCACGTTCTCCTATGGACCAGAAA
>JACBOA010000001.1:395000-479039 GCA_013403005.1 Methanobacteriaceae archaeon
TCTTGGTCGATGCTACTGTCATATCCACGATGCTTTTCAGTTCTCTTCCTATCCCTTATTTTTTCGGATTCCTTTATGGTATTGTCTATAATAGATTTCAATCTCTACCCCCACAGCAAATGTTGGTTATCTTAAATGTGTTATTGTACTAACTTATATTTAAAAGCAACGGTTGTTTAACCAATAATTTACCACCAAGCAAAGAATTTTTGACTAATATTCGAAGATCATCTTCAACATCCAACCGGGGAGTGATTGTGAACTCACAATTTTTATAACTCGAACAATCGAACCAGTGGTGGTCAACATCATCAGTTTGAAACATTAGACTCTAAGGTCTGGGCATAGCAATGATCTCATTTATTTTTAGGTCGAAGAAGTTACCCATGTGCGCGGGCTTCAAAACCATAGCAGTATCTGCACCTTTAGCAGTGCCCCCTATAGCTATAACTTCTCTATCTGTGGGTATGAGTCCTGCATCTGCAGCCATGATGCTTATTTCCACACAAACTTTTATTCCTTGTGAAAACAACCTTAAGGTTCCTGCTATTATTTCCACAGGGGTTATACCACCAAATTTATTGCTTATTCCCCGTCCAACTCCGCTTAGGGAGTGGGAACCTATGTATATTGGCACGCCAGCATCTTCCAGTTTTTTAACATATTCCTCTTGAAGTTCTAATTCATCCCCACCTCTAAATCCTGCATGGTGGGTTATGCTAATAATCTGTGCATCAGGCATGCTCTGGAGAACTTTCACACTGGTACGCCCGGATACTGAGGCCACCACTATATTCTCGATACCTAATTCTTCTCTTCTTTCTTTAACCAGTTCTATTACTTTATCTGTGTTTTCTGCACCAGGATTTGCAAAGTAATTAATTGTTTTTTCCATAAAATGCCCCTCCATTTTTATTTAAATGATCATGATGATTTTGTTATCACGAGGTATTTGTTGCATTTAGTTGTTGAATCCTCTTTTTTATGAATTCAGAATCTCAAATTGACTATAGTATTTGAATTCAGCAACTATTAACCCTTTTCACTGTTTTGATATAAAATTTTTTGATGTAAAATTCTGAAATTATAAATGTATAAAAATATTTTTCATGTACAACTATTACCAACTATTCCAACTTATATAAATGATATTTAAATGACTATTTACATATGTGATCAAATCTAATGTAATGGTATTAGTAAAGGTATTAGTAAATGTTTAAATTGACATGTGTGAAAAGACACTTACCTATACATAAAACATCATATTTCTGCTATTAATATCTGTTAAGTAAGATAAATTAATGATTAGATGTTTAATTAGAAAATAATTTGAAAAAAAACACTACACTATATAAAGTTCTAAAAAGTGATGTTAATGAATGCTTTTGATTTTCTTACCCCCCAACGCAACCCTCCAGAAGGTACTGGAATCACCATGATGTTGGATAAAGGGATGGGTCCGGTTTCCATCATAGATCTCCTTGAAATCTCTGGAAAATATGTGGACCTGGCTAAATTTGGATGGGGAACTTCAGCTATTCACAACCGCGAAATAATTCAGGAGAAAGTTGAAATCTACCGCTCTTATGGTATTAACCCTTATCCTGGTGGTACTCTCTTTGAAATAGCCTATTCAGAAAATAAGGTAGAGGATTATCTAAAAGAGGCAGATGAACTCGGATTCGGAGCCATTGAAATTTCTGATGGAACAGTTGAAATTTCTCCTGAGGACAGAGAGAAGGTTATATCTATGGTGAAAGATCAAGGATTTCTGGCCATCACTGAAGTTGGGAAAAAGGACCCGGCAAAGGATGGCCTTTTAACAGCAAATGATCGGATGAAAATGGTTAATGAAGACTTAAAATTTGGAGCAGATTATGTTTTAATGGAGGCTCGGGAAGGAGGAAAGGGAATAGGTCTTTTCGATGACAGTGGCCAGGTTAAGAAAGACGAGTTGCAAGTTATTGTTGAAGGTTGTAAAGTGGACAAAATAATATGGGAAGCTCCCCAAAAAAATCAGCAAGCGTATTTTATATTAAAGTTCGGACCCAATGTAAGTTTAGGTAACATCCCTCCAGAGGAGATAACCGCCCTGGAAACCATGCGATTAGGGCTCAGAGGAGACACTTTTGGAAAGGTGAAACTATAATGATTGAGGAGATAACTATTTTAGGGGGATTTGACAAGCAGGGAAACCCCGAACCCGTCAAAAAAGTAGTAATCAGGAAGGGTGAGATCTTCGGTGTGGTCGGTCCCACAGGAAGTGGTAAAAGCTCCCTAATAGGTGATATTGAGCAACTTTCCCAGGAGGACACCTTCTCCAAACGGAGGATACTAGTCAATGGTGAGGCACCCAGTTACGAGGATAGAACCAATCCAAGAAAGAAAATGGTAGCTCAATTATCTCAGAATATGAATTTTCTGGCGGACATGACTGTAGGTGACTTTTTGAGTTTACATGCCAAGTGCCGTGGAGCCAGCAGTAAATGTGTGAATGCAGTGATTGAATTAGCCAACACCTTAACTGGAGAGCCAATAAAAAAGGAGCATGATCTCACCATATTAAGTGGGGGGCAATCAAGAGCCTTAATGGTGGCAGATGTGGCTATTATCAGCAATTCACCAATTGTACTCATTGATGAGATTGAAAATGCAGGAATCAGAAAACATGACGCCCTGGAGGCTCTTGCAGGCCATGGAAAGATTGTTATGGTAGTTACACACGATCCAGTATTGGCTCTAATGACCGATAAGAGAATAGTCATGAAAAATGGTGGAATGCAAACTGTTGTAGGCACTACACATGAAGAAAAAGCCCTATCTCAAAAACTAAATAAAATTGATGAACTGATGCTCAGTTTAAGGGATAAAGTTAGAAATGGTGAAGTGATTCAGGATATTGAAGTGGAAATGTAAAGTGGAAATATAAAAAAAGCAACTGAACCATTACACTGAACCATTACTAATTGCTCTAATTGCTATTTGTTTATTTCAATGATTATTTCATTGGATATTTTAAGGAATTTTTCCACTATGGTTCTGTACTTTTCCTCACTCCTTTTTAATGCTTCTTCAGCTTTTTTACGATCCCTGATATCCATAAAACTTTCAAGCAGAACTTCATGACCATTTAAATTAACAGGAACCACATTTTTAATGATTGGTATTTCATTACCATCCACATCTAACAGCACTCTTTCTGAATTGTCAACAGTTTGATTCAAGTCTATAATGGGACATCTTCCTTCTTCAGCTGGGCAAACGTAGTGGTGACAGTTACGTCCCACAATCTCTTCCTTAGAAGCTCCGATAAGTTCCATAGCCACCTTATTCAAATCAAGTATATTGCAGGTTTCAGCGTCAATGATAATGATCCCAGTTTGTATGGCAGAAAAAATAGTTTTTTGATAATTTTCTTTCTCCTCCAGTTCTTTCTGCACTTTTTTAAGCTCTTCTTTGGATTTCTCCAGTTCAGCAATCTTAGATTTAAGTCTCTCAATTTCCTGCTGGAGTTCAGCAGTTGTTTTATCGGATTTCATAGTGTAAGACCATCCAACTATTAACCTCAATTTTTTAATTAATGTTTATTTATCTAGTTTTTACAAGATAATAAAATATCAATTATTATGCAAACCAATTTATTAATACAAGTTATACAAATTAATATAAAAAAATAAATTAATATACATATCATTTTCATGGCCAGAAAATAATATCTGGCCAAATGAATATCTAAGTACTAGGTATAAATTGATATTAATTAAGCCAATTCACTATTTGTTTCATCAATCTTATTATTTGTTTATCTATAAGTCAATGTTCATCTTAATTCCATTTAATTATTTGGAAATTAAAAAATTTCAATAAAATTTGGGGATTTTTCCCATTTATTGTCATTTTTTCTTGAGAAAAACTTTATACACGGTTACCATAATTTTAACATTACTTACCATAACATTATGTTAAATAATAAAACTAGTAAAACAATAATAAAAGCTTAATTAATTAAGTATGTGCCGTTGATAATTTTTTTTGTTAAAAACCATTCAGTTATTTAAAAACTATTTAATTCATTGTAGAATATAACAAGAAATTCAAACAAACAATAAGTGTAAAGATTAGTTAAGTAAACTAAGAGTAAAAATTGAATGAACGGTGATTTTTATGAGAATGATAATAGTGGCCGGAACTCCAGGTTCCGGGAAGACTGCTGTTTTAATCCATGCTCTGCGCAGTCTTAATGAAATGGGACTTAAATCCGCTGTGGTAAAGGTGGACTGCCTGTACACTGATGATGATCGTAAATTTTCGAAGATAGGAGTACCTACCAAGGTTGGTTTATCCATGGACATGTGCCCTGATCACTATGCCATCTACAACCTGGAAGAAATGATTGATTGGGCAGATGAAAACGATGCAGAACTCCTAGTAGTAGAAACTGCTGGCTTGTGTCACCGATGCGCTCCCTTCACCGATAATTCATTGGGAGTTTGTGTCATAGATGCTACCAGCGGTCCTAACACTCCATTAAAAGTAGGACCTTTTTTAAGCACAGCAGACATTGCTGTGATTACCAAGGGGGATATGATTTCTCAGGCTGAAAGAGAGATCTTCCGGGAAAGAATCCTGGAAGTAAATCCGAATTGTAAGATTATCGAAGCTAATGGCCTCAGTGGTCAGGGTTGTGCTGAACTGGCAGATGAGATTATTAAATCACCTGAAGTTGCCCTTGATGGTGAAAAACTAAGACATTCAGCACCACTGGCTGTTTGCACCCTATGCGTAGGGGAAACCAGGGTTAACAAGAAATATCACCGAGGTATTTTACGCCGAATAGATGGTTTTCAAAGTTACGAGGGAGAATAAATCTAGAATAAATTTATCCAAAATATAATTTATTCAAAATAATTATAGATTTCTCCATAAACAGGTAATTATGGTGTTAAATGATGAATAAAGTCCCTAAAGATATTGGTCAACAAAATAAAATTTTAATGTTGCTCCCAGGTTATAACTGTGGAATATGTGGCTATGCAAGGTGTGATGAATTCGCAGGAGCCCTTCTCAGAAAAAGAACACAGCTGGATAAATGTCGTTTCCTATACCAGGAAATTTTTCAGGATGAACTTGCTCAACTTCAGGAAATTCTCAAGGAAGAACACATAATACCTGAAAAAGAGAAAATAATAGGGGTGATGGATGGTTATGAAGCGGACATCATACTAAAACCACTTCCAGATGAAACTTCTTGCCGGGAAATTCTATTTCCATTCACCCGTGAGGAGATAAAGGCGGGCGAGGTTATAAGGTACCGTCCCCTGGGATGTCCAGTTATCCACTTTGCCAAAGTTTTGGATGAAAATCATGGATTGATCACAGTACACCTGGTTGGACCATGCCATCGTCTGGATCCCGAAGTTGAATTTGACTTTAAAGATGTGGGAGTTTGTATGGTTGGTGGATTTGAGGGCATTATCGAAGGAGAGCTACCAAGTGTAGGCGAAACAGTAAGATTCTTACCCTACCATTGTATGATGCAGAAAGTCCACTCTGGTGTTGTGGTCCAATTAGAAGGTAAAAAGGCAATTATTGAGGGAATCGACCTTAAAGTATGGGCACCTCCAGTAAAGGGGTGATCATCACCGTTTTATGCGCTTTAGGATTGTGTATAGAAGATAATTGTATAGGCGATAATAAATCAGCAAAATAAAAATTCAAATTTTTTTTATACTCTAAATCCTATTTTTGTTGATGGTTATGAATCAAAAACCGCATCAAAGTCTTAAACCAGAATATATACAATATTCTGAAGGAGAAAGTAAGTACCAGGTTATCCCGGTCAAGACGGGTTATATCAAACCGGGTACTCCCTATGATATTATAATAAAAAACTCAGCTGATTTTTTGGAGGATGAGGACTATCTTGTTGTTTCAGAAACTCCCCTGGCCATATCACAGGGCAGGCTGGTTGATGAAGCTGAATTTGAACCATCTTTAGCTGCTTATTTCCTGGCAGATCTATGGTCTAAACATGTGTGGGGATATTTCTTGGGACCTTTACTTCGAATTAAAAAAAGAACCATCCAAAACCTTCGAAAACTACCATCTGAAGCACGTTCCCATAAAGAAGTTATTTTAAAATATTATGGATGGAAGCACGCTTTAAAACCAGCTTCAGAAGCTGGGGTTGATTTGAGTAATGCTCCAGGGTCCTGTGTTTCGTTACTTCCCCATGATCCTCAGGGTATTTCAGAAGAGATGGAGAAGAAAATAAGGGATGAATTAGGTAAAAAGGTAACTGTGATGATTATAGATACGGATGCAACTTATAAAATTGGGAAAATGAAATTTACATCTCTTCCGATTTCTATTGATGAAATTAAAAATAACATGGGGATTTTTGGATATTTGCTGGGTCGTCTGGGCAAGATTCAGGGACCTACACCACTGGGAATTTCAAAACCAAAAAATATGGA
This sequence comes from Methanobacteriaceae archaeon, assembly GCA_013403005.1. Classification (NCBI taxonomy): domain Archaea; kingdom Methanobacteriati; phylum Methanobacteriota; class Methanobacteria; order Methanobacteriales; family Methanobacteriaceae; species Methanobacteriaceae archaeon. Next base: position 401,480 of record JACBOA010000001.1, read on the forward strand.
TGAGATCTTTCAAATTGCCAGGGCAGCAGAAGAATGTCAAAAGCTTCATGAAAATAACATGGAAACTGTTTATGACATGCAAAAATTAGTCCAAAAAGAAGTAAATGATATAACTGTAGAAATACTGGATTCAATTACCCATATTCCTGCTGTAATTGTCCGAAAATTCCATTAACGTGTATTGTACCTTAATATGCTTCTATAGATCTCCTATAGGCCTAATATGGTCTTAAGTATTCGCTTTTTCAACTGTTTTTCTTGCAAGTAACCCCTATCAAAAAAATATAAATACTATCTAGGACCATATAGTTAATTAACCCATGATATTTTTAACACCCATTATTTAGCTTACATCATTAAATAAGGGCTAACCGTGCATATTTAACACCAAGGGGTTTAATAGGGGCGGAGAGATACATTTAGATTTACAAATTCAAGCGGCTGATTTCCACCATGGCGGCAACCATACGGGTGAAAATTTATTAGCATTGCTTTGATTTGACTTATCAGTTTTATGTTTGATTTCTTTCTCTCCGTATGGGAGGTCTGTCATAATGCTCAAATTGAATGATCCTGAAATTCAAGAGTTGCTAAAAATGTCAAAACATGAAGGAGGAACTGAGATGCTTAAGGATCCTACTGTACAGGAGATTCTCATTGATGTTACAAACGACCATGAGAACAGCATCCCTATAATCCAGTGCTTATTAAAAGGTAAAACCACCGATGAAGAGATTGCAGAAGAAACAGAAATCCGATTAAACATTGTGCGAAGGATTCTTTACAAATTGTATGATGCTGGTGTTGCCAGTTATAAAAGAAGTAAGGATCCAGAAACCCAATGGTATACCTACAGTTGGAAATTTGAAGAAGAAAAAATTGCAGAAATCATATCTGAGAAGTTTGAAAAGTTCTCAGAAGAAATTCACCAATCCCTGGAATACGAAGAAGGAAACATGTTCTTTGTATGTCCTAATGGATGTCGCTACAATTTCGAAGAAGCATCTGAAAGGAATTTCATCTGTCCAGACTGTAATACCAGCATGGAATTCCAGGATAACTCCTCCATAATAACTGAATTAAGGGAATTAAAGGAAAGAATGAGTTAAAAATTTTTCCTTAATTCTCAAGTGTCTGGAAATTTTTTTTAAGTCATTAGTTCAAATAATTCATGGAAATATAGTAGTAAATTCTTTTTAGGATATTAAATACAACTACAAAGGAAATTGCCTCTTTTTAAAGGTGGATATTTGATTTCCAATAAATATAATAATAAATATAGTAAATTTCAATCTCCCCATATCTTAGAAGAATTCAACTGTCCCCGATACGTGATTGAACATTCAAAAGCAGTTATGTTAAAGGCAGCTGATTTATCCTTGAATTTTAAGGGAAAAGTTGACCTAAATCTGGTGAAAGCAGGTGCCATGCTACACGATGTGGGGCGTTCCAAAACTGCTGGCATTAAACATGCTGTTGTTGGGGCAGATATTCTAAGAAAAAATCATTTTCCCCAAGAAATAGTGAAAATTGTGGAACGGCATATAGGCTCTGGGATAAGTAAAAAAGAGGCTGAAATCCTTGGTTTGCCTCCTCAAGATTATATTCCAGTTACACTTGAGGAAAAACTGGTTGCGCATGCGGATAATCTTATCCATGGAACTGGTGAAGTAGATTTAGATTTTGTAATTAAAAAATGGACAGATAAAATGGGAGCACATCACCCCTCTATCATCCGGCTGGAAAGATTGCATGCTGAATTAGTGGATGCTTTTGACTGAAACGGTCCTAAATCAACCAGATAATTTATTGCATCATTAATACATCCAGAATTCAATATTACAAGTCACTTACTGTCCAGTCATTTAAAGCTAATTTAAAGCTAATTTTTTTTTAATACCCATGCTGATCATATAAAAAACTATAACTAACATTCTAATAATTAACTAACATTCGAATAATGAATATAAATCTTATATAGTAGTAATTAGGGTGGAGAGCATGAATAAAAAAAGAGTCGTAGTGTTTATAGGGCCTTCATTACCATTAGATGATGCCCGTAAAATTTTAGATGCTGATTATCGTTCTCCAGTGGCTCGGGGTGATATTGAAGCCTTATTAACTGATCCTCCACACATTATCGGCATCATTGACGGTGTTTTTCATCAACAACCTGCTGTTTCCCATCGTGAGATACTGAAGGCTCTTAAATATGGAATTACTGTTGTAGGAGGATCCAGTATGGGCGCGCTTAGATCAGCTGAACTTGACAGTGCAGGTATGATTGGCATGGGAACTGTATACCAGATGTACAGGGATGGGAAAATAGAATCTGATGATGAGGTGGCAATTGTATTCAACCCTGAGACGCATGAACTGCTCTCCGAAGCATTAGTCAGTATGAGTTATAACTTCCAAATGGCTGAAAATGAGGGGATAATAACAGCTGATGATTATAAAAAACTTTACGAAACTGCTAAGAACATATATTATCCTCAAAGAACCTATCCGCGTGTTTTCAAGAGTTCTGGTCTTCCTGAAAACAAGATTCTAAAACTTAAATCCTTTTTAGATAAAAATGGAATTGACATTAAGACTGAAGATGCTAGAAAAGTTCTAAAGTACATTAAAAATCTTGTTGAATAGGAATCTAACCCTAGGATATCTAACTATAGGATATCTAACCATAGACATCTAATCAATAGGAAATCAGTCGGATGGAAATCATTAGGATAATATAAAAAATCAAAATTGAAGAAATAATAAAATGAATAAAATCTATAAATTGAATCTGAATAATTCTGAATAATATACAACAAGTTAAATAACATTATCGTGAATAAATACAATCTTTCACCGTTTGTGGTATGATTATGGATGCCGAAGAAAAATTAGATAATTTAAAGGCTTATTTTAATGGAAAAAAAGTCCTTGTGGCTTTTTCAGGCGGTGCGGATAGCACACTATTGGCTTTGATGGCTAAAGACGGGGCAAAAGAAGCACTGGCAGTTACAGTGGACAATGGGCTTATGCCTTCAAATTGCATGGATAAAGCAGAAGAAATCGCTGGTGAAATAGGAATAAAACATTTTACAATCCGAGAAAACTTTCTAAAGGATGATGAATTTGCAAAAAACCCACCAAATCGCTGTTATATCTGTAAAAATAAAATATATCAATATCTGACTGAGATGGCATTGGATTATCACTATGATCTGGTTGTGGATGGTACCAATCTTAGTGATTTAATGGAAGACCGGCCCGGAATAATAGTCAATAGGGAGAAAAATATTAAGATGCCTCTGGTTAAATTTGGGTTCAGTTCAAAGGATGTAAGAACTATTTTGAAAGATTGGAACATTAATTATCATCCCTCAACCACCTGTTTAGCCACAAGAATACCCGCAGGGTGCCAGATCACTCTCAAAAAAATCAACCGTATTGCCTATGCTGAAAATCTCGTCCGTGCACTTACGGGTCTTGATGTGGTCAGAGTGAGAGATGATGAAGGATTAGCTCTTATTCAAGTGGGAGATATCGAAAAACTTTTAGATAAAGCTCTACTCTGCCAGATAGATTCTGAATTGAAAGCAGTTGGATTTAAGAAAATAAACTTGGATATTGATAATTATGGAGATTTTAAAACTGAAATTATGGTTTACAAACCGTGTAAGGATGAGAAAAATCGGATAATGTTTGAAACCCAGCTGCCATATCAGTTTAATATCCAGGATACTTGTCATGAACTGAAACAACTGGGTGCAGTTAAATGTTCTGTGGAGATGGGCATAGCCATGCTGGAAATAGATGGTAGCAGCATCACCCTATTTGCCAGTGGGAAAATCGTTGTCAGAAGAGTAAAAGACCAAAAAGATGCTCAGGAATTACTGATGAAAATTTTACCATGCATCCGAAGGAAGAAATAAAAAATTAGAAAAATATATAGATTATTTTTCATTTATATTGGTTTTATAATTGTAATTTTTAAAATAAAGAATAAAAGGGCGATTAATGGATTTAGTTTTTTAATTAATGCTTTTTCAATTAATATTTCTTTAAAATTATTCTTTTTTCAATCATAGTTCTCTATGAACCGGTTCTTTAACCTTACGTCTAAATGCAGTTAGTTTCTTGAAAAAGCCCCTATCATCATTACCTGAGAGGATGATAATATCCCCTTCTACTTCCACTACTTCCCCATCGGCTTCTATGTTTTCAATTTCGACAGTAATTTCAGAAGCATCTTCCAGGGTGTCATTGGAGGTGTAGGTATAATCCAAAACCAGTTTATCATGAGGATGCACTTCTTGCAGTGCTCTTTTAATGGTAAGCTCCAGGATATTGAAGAAAGTTTCCAGTTGAGGTGTTCCTTCCCACCAGAGAGTGGCCATGATAAATTGAGGATTGATATCATGCAGTACCACATCTCCACCTTTTTTACCCACAATACGGATTGTTTCAGGATCTGCCTTTATTTTGATGATGGGTTTAACAATGGGGGTCATTTTAGTTTCTTGGTCTTCAGTGAGAGTTTCTTCAGTTTCATGGGGAGTTGTATCAGACATATTAATCATAAAAACATTTTTTTGGTTTTTTTAGATACTAAATATCATTTTAGGGAAATTATTTTGTTTTTGGGATTTTTTTTGGGATGGAAGGGATGGATTTGGATGGAAATAATTTGAATCATGCTGGAATAGCGAACATCTAATATATTATTTACCATTTAACGATAAGTTATATGCAGTTCTGATTAGCACATTCATCAATTAATCAATTAAATAGTTAATCAATTAAATAAGCAATTAATATGGGGTATCCAGAATTTTAATACTCAATTAGATGTCCAATATCTTAAATTTCTCTGAATTTCCAAAATCCATAATTTAGTTAGTCAATAATGGATTTAATCAGATCTCCAGCCCTTACTAGTCCTACTAAGTTTCCTTCCACATCAATCACTGGCATCTGTTCAATGTTTCTCTGACGCATCTTGTTGGCACAATCCTTCACTGCAGTTTTGGTGGTGACAATAGCCAGGTCAGTGGTTGCAACATCTCTAACTTCTTTGTCAGAGAACTGTAGATGATTTTTAATGACATAGAGCACATTTTTACTATCCCAGGACCATTTATCTCCTTCTGTACCTACGGAAGTGTTGTGAACAGTCTGTTCAGAAACCACTTCACTTTCATCTAAAAAGTCAGTTTCTGTGAGAATTCCTGAAGGTTTACCTTCATTACTAAGGGCCAGGAGTACCTTAAGGTTGAAGTATCGCATAATTGCGAAGGCTACATTAAGAGGGGTTCTTTCCCAAGTAGTTGGCACGCTATGTAGCATGTAATCTTCTGCTGGATCAGTGATATCCAGTTTCCACAGGGCTTTGTTAATCAGATCTGATGCAGTTACTAATCCCACTAGTTCTTCATTTTCCACCACTGGAACTCTTCTTATATTGTTTTCTGACATCTTCCTGGCAGCATCTTTAATATCATCTTCAGGCCCCACGGTTATCATATCCCGAGTCATTATCAGAGCGATCTGCTCTTCGTCGGGGTTTTCTACCAGGTCGGTTCTGGTGAGTATGCCTACTAATTTCTTAGTGCCTTTTTTAACTACTGGTAATCCTGATACTTTATATTTCCTCATTAGTTCCATTGCATTTTGACGATTTCCTGGTACTTGAATGTGGTAAATTTCCTCTGACATGATGTCCTTTATCTGCATTATTTCACCAGCCATAAGCTGCAACTAAAATAAAGTATTAAAAAAATATGATATTATAATTAGTGCACGGCTAAAACAGGGCATTTCGCTGATCTGACAACTTTTTCAGTTACACTGCCCAGTAAAAATCGATCCAAACCGTGTTTTCCAGAGGTGCCCATAACTACCAGATCCACATTTTCTTTCTCTATTGTTTTAAGAATAGAATCTCCAGGGGAACCTTCTTCAGTTTTAAGGGTTACTTTAATTTTTTCTTCTAGTTTAGCTTCTTTTGCACTGTCACTTACCATTTCGGAGATTCTTTCCAGTGATCTTCGACCTTCTTCCTTTAACATTTCTTTAATTCTTACGATAAGGTCTTCAGCAGGGAGCCCCACTAATGATGATGTTTCAATTACATTTAAAACAATGATTTCAGCGTTGCTTTTGCTTGCTATCCAGATGGCATGTTGTGCGGCTTTTTCAGCATATTTTGAACCATCTGTGGGCAATAATATTTTCTGGTACATTTGTTTCACCTTAAGAAGTATACTAGGTTACCATCTGTCATGAGACCTATTATGTTTTTCGATTCAGTGCGGTTTATCAGAGACAGTATGGGGTTATTTGATAACTGTTCTACTATCATCATGTCTGCTAACTTTCCCTCCTCAATACACCCCAGGTTCAGATTAAAAGCCTTACCTGCATTAACTGTGGCCATCTTCAGAATCTCCACCGGAGAGAAATACTCTCTATAATGGCCTCTGGTAACTTTCAAAGCATATTCCATCTCTCTAAACATATTGGGGGAATTAAACATCAGGTTATCAGTTCCCAGAAGTAAATTAATTCCCCTATCCCACATCTCTTTAATGGGAGGTATTCCTACAGAAAGCGCGCCATTAGAACGGGGACAGCAAACAACAGACTTTTCATCATTTTTTAAGAGTTCCAGATCAGATTTAAGGGGGCTTGTCGCATGAATCAGGATATTAAAATCATTTCGAAGAGCCCTTTCCACTTCACTCTTACCAGTGGTTTTGAGAGAATTTTCCTGCACTTTTTCATATTCTGCAACATGAATGGCAGATATTTTATTCATCTCAGCGCATGTTTCTGTAATTATACTCACTACCTCATCATCAATTTCTCCAAAACCACTTAAACCAATACCATCTGAAGAAGAAAGAATCATTTTGGAGGATTTTCTAATTTCTTCTTCAGCATCAGAAGTCAGGGGTGTGGTAAATTTTTTTAAAAATGAATCATGACGTCCCAGGACAATCTTCCTTATAGGCAACCCTTCCCCGGCTTTTTTAATCAAAGAAATACCTTCAACCCCTCCTTCCCTAAAATCAACCATGGTTGTGGTCCCTGTTTGGAGCATATCCTCCATTGAACCTCGCATGGAAGTAATAATATCTTGTGGTGATGATGCACTAAGCAGTTTATGTTTAAGCCCGTGGGGTGGTTTTACAATTTTATCAATGGTTTCTCCATCTCCAATATCCTTGGCCACAGAATCTCCCAAATGAACATGACTATTAATAAGTGAGGGGGATACTATACAACCTTTAGCATCTAATTCCTTCCCTCCCGATGCTTGGGGTGAAACCTCCACAATTAGATTGTCTTCAATTAGAACATTTGCCTTCACTGGTTCCATTTCCGGACCGTAAAGTACCAATCCATTTTTGATGTTAAACATACAAAGATTAGTATATTAAACGGGCTATTTATCCTTTGACTTAATAGATAAAAAATAGATAAATCTGCTTAAAAAAAACAAAATCAAAACCCCTCCCATATTTTGATTGGATATATCTGATTTTTAAAAATTAGTTATTTTTTTTAAATCGATCTTGGGAAAATTAAACTGCAACCCGTAAAACCATAAAAAAAGAAAAATAAGTAAAATAATTCGAATAAAAACGTGAATAAAAACGTTTAAAAAATTTTTCAGTGTCTAGTGGAACTTATATGGTTTTTTTTAAGCTTAAAGGAATTCATAATCTTAATTTTCAATAAAAATATAAAAAGATAATATTTGTTTATTTAAAGTTGAATCTACGAGTTCTAATTCAAATCAGTTTATATTATGATACTTTTTAAGTGATTTAACTCCAATTTTCCCTTTTCCAACACTCTCAATGGCATTCAGCGCTGCTCTTGCACCGGCCAGTGTGGTGACATAGGGTATTCCCAGTTCAACAGCCATCCTCCGGATGTAGTATCCGTCATCTGCAGATTGTTTGCCTGAGGGGGTGTTTATAATCATATCCACTTCCTTGTTAAGGATGGCATCCTGTATATTAGGCGATCCCTGGCTGATTTTGCGTACAATGTCAATATCCACATGTTCATCAACAGCTCTAGCTGTTCCACGGGTGGCGATGAGGTTAAAACCTAGTTTTTTGGCTTTTTCTACAATATCTCTGATTTTATTCTTATCAGCATCACGAACACTTATGAAAATGGTGCCTTTCTGGGGAAGATCCATGCCTGCTGATAGCTGTGCTTTGTAATAGGATATTCCGAAGTTTTCATCGATTCCCATACTTTCCCCAGTTGATTTCATCTCAGGGCCCAGCACAGAATCGGCTTCAGGAAGTTTTATAAAGGGGAATATGGATTCTTTAACTGCCACATGGCTTATTTTAACTTCGTGATTAAGTCCAAAATCTTTTAATTTTTTTCCCATCATTAACTCAGCAGCTATCTTAGCCAGTGGAATACCTACTGCTTTGCTAACGAATGGAACAGTTCTGCTAGCTCGGGGATTGGCTTCTAAGATGTAAACTTGCGGTCTATCCTGTTCATCCATTTTAACTGCATACTGAATATTCATTAAACCCACAACATCCAATTCCAGAGCTAATTTAATGGTATGTTCTTTGATGGTAGTTAGAACATCTTCAGGGATGCTCTGTGGGGGTATAACGCATGCCGAGTCTCCGGAGTGCACTCCTGCCTCTTCAATGTGTTCCATGATCCCTCCAATGAAGACTTCTTCTCCATCTGACAGGGCATCAACATCGATCTCAATGGCATCTTCCAAAAATTTATCCACCAGAATGGGATGTTCCGGAGATATGCGCACTGCTTCCTGCATATACTCCCGGAGTTCATCATCATCATAGACGATTTGCATGGCCCTACCTCCCAGAACATAGGATGGCCTTACCAGAACCGGGAATCCAATTCTAGCAGCTACTTTACGGGCGTCTTCAAATGAATATGCAATTCCATAATCAGCCTGTGGTATTTCCAGTTTATTTAGAACTTTAGTAAACCTTTCCCTGTCTTCAACACGGTCAATACTCTCGTGAGGTGTTCCCAATATCCTAACTCCTTCTTGGGCCAGGGGAACTGCCAGGTTAATGGAAGTTTGACCTCCGAATTGTACCACCACTCCGTATGGTTTTTCCTTGTTGATTATGCCCATAACATCTTCCAGAGTGAGAGGTTCAAAATAGAGCTTGCTGGAGATATCATAATCAGTACTAACTGTTTCAGGGTTATTATTTATTATTATGGTTTCAATACCATCATCTTTAAGTGCCATGGCTGCATGCACGCAGCAATAATCGAATTCGATTCCCTGTCCGATTCTGATGGGTCCTGCTCCAATTATGATGACTTTTTTTTCCTCTGAAACTGCAACTTCATCTTCTTCTTCATAGCAACCATAATAATACGGTGTTTTTGCCTCAAACTCTGCAGCACAAGTGTCAACCATTTTATAGGAAGGGGTTATTCCTTCCTTTTCCCGGGATTCTCTAATGGTTTTCTCATCTAAACCTGTGATTTGGGATATGATACGATCTGAAAAACCCATTTTTTTAGTTTTACGCATTATTTTTGGTTTTAAAATATTTTTTGCACTGATTTTTTCTTCCCATTTTGCGATATTGAGTATTTTATTCAGGAAAAAAGGATCAATTTGAGTTATATCCTGTATTTCTTCAACAGTCATTCCTGATTTCAGGGCACTGTAAACCTGGAAAAGTCGTTGATCAGTGGCGTTTTTAAGTTTTTCTTCATCAAATGCTGTGGTTTCAAAACCATAGCTTCCCACATCCAGACTGCGAATAGCCTTGTGCAAGGATTCTTCCAGTGTACGGCCAATGGCCATTACTTCCCCAGTTGATTTCATCTGCACCCCTATTTCCCTGCTTATTCCCTTGAATTTGTCAAACGGCCAGCGAGGAATTTTGGTGACAATGTAATCCAGGCTGGGTTCGAAAGATGCAGGAGTTTCCTTGGTGATATCATTTTGAATCTCATCCAGAGTCATACCCACTGCAATCTTGGCTGAAATCTTAGCTATAGGGTACCCGGTGGCTTTAGAAGCAAGAGCACTGCTCCTGCTCACTCGAGGATTAACTTCAATAACTTTGTACTCTCCAGTGATGGGGTGAACAGCAAACTGGATGTTACAACCTCCCTGGATTCCCAGAGCACGTATAATTTTGATGGAAGCATTTCTAAGGCGCTGGTTGTCCACGTCAGACAGGGTCTGTGAGGGTGCCACTACAATACTTTCACCAGTGTGAATTCCCATAGGGTCCAGGTTCTCCATGTTACACACAATGATGCAAGTGTCATTTTTATCCCGCATTACCTCGTACTCGAATTCCTTCCAACCCATTACCGATTGATCAATGAGCACCTGGTTGATATAACTCATTTCCAATCCGTGAGTGGTTATTTCTTCCAGTTCCTGACGATTATGGGCTACTCCACCACCAGTTCCCCCCAGAGTAAAGGCAGGTCTTACAATAACGGGATAACCGATTTCTTCCACAGCTTCCAATGCTTGCTCTAATGTGGAAACTGCTTTAGCCTTAGGAACAGGTTCATTAAGCCTCTTCATGAAGCTATCAAAAAGGTCACGATCTTCAACATTTTTAATGGTTTCAACAGAAGATCCGATGACTTTAACTCCTTCCAGGGCACCTATGGCTTCCAGACCCGTGGCAACGTTCAAACCAGTCTGCCCTCCCATGGTGGGTAGTATGGCATCCGGGTTTTCCTTTTCAATAATCTTGGCAACAATTTCAGGGGTGAGAGGCTCCACATAAACCTCATCAGCCATGTCAATATCAGTCTGGATGGTTGCTGGGTTACTGTTCACCAGTACAGTTTCAATACCCTCTTCCTGGAGGGATTTACAGGCTTGAGAACCAGAATAATCGAATTCAGCTGCCTGGCCGATTTGAATGGGTCCTGAGCCAATAATGAGTACCTTCCTAATTTCTTCGTCCCGCGGCATTTATAATCCTCTTTATCCTCTTAATGGCTATTCATTTTCATATTCAAATATTATCAGTGCTTTGAATTTTTATCCAATATTTCAATACCAGTTTTCTTTTTTTATTCTTGTTATTCCTCAAATTCTAGTTATTTCAATAATTTTTAAGGTTTTCCACGAAGTTGTTGAAGTAGTAATCAGTGTCATGGGGTCCGGGCCCTGCTTCTGGATGGTACTGTACACTGGATATGGGGAGTTCCTGGTGTTTTATTCCCTCAACCGAGCCATCATTAAGGTTTACTTGGGTCACTTCAATGGGTAGGTCGTTACATGATTCAGGATCAATGGTAAAACCATGATTCTGTGAGGTTATGGAAACCTTACCAGTTTTCAAATCCTTTACCGGTTGATTTATTCCCCGATGTCCGAATTTCATTTTATAGATTTTCGCACCAAAAGCTAGGGAAATAATCTGCTGCCCTAAACAAATTCCAAAAATGGGGAGTCTTTCTGAAAGCTTTCGCACGGTACTTATAGCTTCTTTAACTCGGGTAGGATCTCCAGGTCCACTTGAGACTAAAAGTGCTCCTGGGTCGTAGTCCATGATTTCCTGAGGAGAAGTGTTATAAGGTAAAACAACCACTCCAACTTCTCTTTTTAAAAGAGCGTTTATACTATTGTTTTTTATTCCACAGTCAAGTATTACAGCTCTTTGTTTGTATTCCTCACCCAGTATGCGTGTTTTGGTGACGGACACCTCTTCAACCAGGTCCAGTTCTTCAATTCCTGGCTGATTTCGGGCCATTTCCAGGAGTTCATCATCCTCAATCTCTTCAGTAGCCAGAGCTCCTTTCATGGTTCCGTGTTTCCGAATTTTAATGGTAACCGAACGAGTATCTATTTGACTGATCCCTGGAATTTTATATTCTTCTAAAAAGTCAGATAGGTTCTTTTCAGATAGACCATGGGATGGATATGGATTTTCTTCTCTTACAATAAATCCTTCTGCTTTTATTCCATTAGATTGGAACCAATCTTCTGACACACCATAATTACCTTGCAAAGGATAGGTGGACATTAAAATCTGACCCTTGTAAGATGGATCAGTAAGAGATTCAACATAGCCTGTCATGCCAGTGGCAAAAACCACTTCTCCTGTCTTAATTGTGCAGTACCCGAATCCTTCTCCTTTCAGTATGGTGCCATCCTCTAAAGCTAACTTGGCCTCTTCTCGCATTAAATCACCGTGATTACCACTATTTTAATGGGATCAGCATTATTACGTGGTTATCTTTTGTTAATTTGATATATTTTTTGATAAGACTTCTGATAAGATCTAACAGGATAATTTATGCTATAACTTGATTAATTTCCATTTTTTAGTAGAATACGCTTTTTTTGCAAAAATTACCATATTTTGTTAGGGTATGAATCAAATTTTATCTATTTATCATTTATCTGAAGTATCTATCTGAAGTAAATCTATCCACTTATTAATCTATTTGTCTAATCATTTAAGAAATTTTTTTTAGATGTTTTATACAAATATATTCTGAAAATTTCTGAATCAAAATTATTCGGAATATTGAATTTCTTTCACAGGACTATTCTAGAACAACTCAGATTGTTTTTAGAACTCTGTTTCACTCTTTGAAATATTTTCTATTGCTCTAGATTCCCCTAATTCCTTCAAGATTTTTGCCATAACCACTGCATCTTCCCCATCTTCATAATAATCTTTTAAGGGAGTTTTCTCAATGAAGCCCAACTTCTGGTAAAATTTACGGGCTTTTAGATTTGATTTTCTCACTTCCAGACGAATAGTTTTTACACCATATTTGCGGAAAATTTCAATGGCTGTTTCAACTAATTCTGTTCCAATTTTCTGCCTGTGATATTCTTTATCCACTGCAATGGAGATGATATGACCCTCATCTTCAAATCTGATCCAAAATATAATATAGCCCACCACCATATTATCTTGCTGGGCCACCAAAAATCCTGCACCTAAGTTATAGATATCAACCAGAACATGGGCAGGGTAAGGGTCGTCAAAGGATGCTAATTCAATTTCCATGACTCTTTTCAGGTCTGGACGTTTGAATTCTCTTATTATCATGAAGTTCTCATCTCTCTGGATTCATAAGTGATAAAAATGTGGAATGACTTTGCTGAGTACATTTATAGGAACTACTACCAGTCTTCACTCATTGTGGAAGTTGGAGTTGGACACTTTAAGCAGGTGGTATGCAACTTGAAGGAACATCTTAAGGTGGATATCATCATGACGGATATTAAACCTTACCATGACCAGATCATCTTAGATGATATTAGGCAACCTGACTTAAAAATATATAAGGATGCTGGGCTCATCTACTCCATAAGACCTCCAGAAGAATTACACCCCCATCTGGAAAAACTCTGTCAAAGAACGGGTGCTGATCTAATTATAAAACCCTTATCAACAGATTCTATTAATACCCATGAGGAAATGGAGTTGATTAATTATAAAAAGGCATTTTTTTATAAACTCAATTTCAAATAAAAGATGAAAAGAGGATTATACTCAGTAGGGCTGCTTTTGATTGGGTAGTGATACATAATCTTTATTTAATCTTTTGGTGCGTGATTAAACGAGTGATATAATCCCATAACCCTAATGCTTCTAATTAATTCAATATATTCAATATAATAATAGCAAATGCCAAAATTATTATTAAATATAAAAACATTAATCAAATGTATAAATTATTTTTGTATAAATTATTTTCAGGTTTTTAGGTGTGCGTTTTCATGAAATGGAAGAATTTAAGTGTAGATGAAACTTTAAAAACTCTTAATTCCAGTAGAGATGGTTTAAGCAGTACTGAGGCTCAAAAACGTTTATTGGAATATGGAAAAAACGAACTGGTCGAGGATAAAAAAGCAGGGCCTATTTCCATATTTTTAGGGCAATTTAAGGACATTCTCATCTTGATCCTGATTATAGCAGCCATAGCCGCGTATTACGTAGGGGACACCTTGGATGCTATAGTCATATTGATTGTGGTATTCATCAATGCTGTGGTGGGATTCATCCAGGAATACCGTGCTGAGAAGGCCATGGAAAAACTTAAAGATATGATATCCAGCGAAGCAGTGGTTATAAGGGATGGTCATCAGCAGAAAGTACCTGCAGGAGACCTAACTCTGGGGGATATTGTTATTTTAGAAGAGGGGGATAATGTTCCAGCGGATCTCAGGATAATTGAAAGCTACGATCTCCTGGTGGATGAGTCAGCTATGACTGGAGAATCATTACCTGTTGAAAAACATTCAGAGGTGATATCCGTTGATGATCATGGAGCAGAAAACATGGCATTCATGGAAACGGATGTTTCTTCCGGCAGGGGAAAGGGTGTAGTGGTTGAAATTGGAATGGACACCGAGATTGGCAAAATCGCAGAGATGATCCAGGAAGAGGAAGAAAAAACACCACTGCAGAAAAAAATAGCCAGTTTAGGAAAGATCCTGGGACTGCTGGCAGTTTTAGTATGTTCAGTGGTGTTTGTACTTGAATATTTACATGGAACACCCCTGGTGGAAACATTCATGACTGCGGTCTCACTGGCAGTGGCTGCGGTTCCCGAAGGCTTGCCCGCTATTTTAACCCTCACACTGGCTCTGGGAATGCAGAGAATGGCAAAAAGCAATGCTATAGTTCGCAAACTCTTGGCAGTGGAGACTCTGGGGTCCTGTAACGTTATATGCACAGATAAAACTGGAACACTCACCTTGAACCAGATGACTGTACGTGATGCCCGGGTTAATGAACCGGAAATGGTGTACAAAATATCGGCACTATGTAACAATGCCACCCAGTCCAATGGAAAAGTGCTGGGAGATCCTACCGATGCTGCCCTGCTTTTATATGCTGATGAAAATGGCTACAACCGGAAGGAACTTGAGAAAAAATATCCCCGGTTACTGGAAATACCCTTGGACAGCACCAGAAAAAGGATGACCACAGTAAATGAGATTGAGGGTGATCGATATCTACTGATTAAAGGTGCTCCAGAAGTCCTGCTGAAACGTTGCACTGAAATTGAGGGTGAAAGGGGGGTTTGCTCCCTGGAAACTGAAGACACAGAAAAGGTAATGAAGGACCTCAATGAAATGACTGGAAATGCACTCCGGGTTCTGGGATTTGCTTATCGTAAATTAAATCCTAATGAAAACCTGGAGGATAAAGAAGCCCTGGAAAAGGATCTTATATTCGCAGGACTGGTGGGTATGATGGACCCTCCCCGGGAGGAAGCTAGAGAAGCAGTAGCCACTGCTAAAAAGGCAGGAATAAAGGTGGTGATGATAACTGGAGATCATAAGGATACTGCGGTGGCCATAGCTCGAGAGATAGGCATTGCTGATGATGAGAATGTCCTGGCACTCACTGGTTCAGATCTGGATAAGCTCAGTGACCAGGAATTCGAGAACATGGTGGATGATGTCCGGGTTTACGCCAGGGTGTATCCGGAACAGAAAGTCCGCATTGTGGAAACCCTTAAAAAGAGGGGTAATGTTGCATCCATGACTGGTGATGGGGTGAACGATGCCCCTGCACTGAAAAAAGCTGCTATTGGTGTGGCCATGGGCAGTGGTACTGATGTGGCCAAGGAATCTGCGGATATGCTACTTCAGGATGATAACTTTGCCACCATAGTTAAGGCAGTGCAAGAAGGACGTACCATTTTTGATAACATACGCCGTTTCGTTCGCTTCCAGCTATCCACCAACATTGGAGCCATAGTCACCATAACCTCTGCATCGATAATGCAACTGCCAGTTCCCTTTAACCCCATACAGGTGTTATGGATTAACATTATTATGGATGGACCTCCAGCTCAGTCACTGGGTGTTGAACCATCAGAAAAGGGAGTAATGGAACGTCCACCTATTAAAGAGGATATTATTCCCCGGAGGAACATCCTAAAAATAGTCATTGCTGGTTTGGTTATGAGTGCGGGGACACTGGGCCTGTACTATTACATTTACAAGTTAAGTAATGCAGGGTTAGATAAGGCCACGACTGTGGCTTTCACTGTATTTGTAATTTACCAGATATTCAATGTGTTCAACTGCCGTTCACAACAGGGATTTTCAAACAAATTCCTTTTCATAGCTGTGGGTTCATCATTCCTGCTACAATTAGGAGTAATATACATCCCCTTCCTTCAGGGAATCTTCAAAACCACATACCTCGGTGCTATGGAATGGGTGTTGATTTTCCTGGTTGCATCCACCATATTCATCAGTAACTGGCTGGCAGAGAGGTTCATAAAGTAAGAGGCTCATAAATGCTCATAAATATGTTAATAGAGTAAAAATTCACTTAGAGTAAGGGATTCAAAATTTATAAGTGTTCGAGGGTCGTGAAAATGAATATAATGGTGATGGCTGGAACCAGTGATGCCCGGAGGATCATTAAATGTTTATCATCCAGAGAAGGTGTTAATATTTTAGCCACTGCCACCACCCCTCATGGCAGTGAATTGGCCAGAATTTCAGGGGCCAATAGAATTCTTGAAGGTCGTTTCGATTCAGATGAGTTATTGGAAATAATTAAAAAGAACGATATTGAACTTTTAATTGATGCCACACATCCCTTTGCAGCAGCAGCAACACAAAATGCCATAAAAGCATCAGATACCATGGGTGTTGATTATATTCGTTTTGAAAGACCTTCCACCAAACTTCCAGACAGTGAACTTGTCTTTAAATCAAATTCTTTTGAAGACGCGGTTAAAACCATCCTGGAACTTTTAAATAGAAATGATTCTATTTCAAGTGCAGAATTTTCCTCCAAAAAAAGGAGTTCTGCAGAAGATTTAACTGATGAATCTGGTAGAGTTTTCCATATGGCGGGTGGGAACACCTTACATTACCTTACCAATTATATTCCCCAGGAAAAGATTGTGGTTCGGGTTATTCCAACTGTTTATTCAGTTAAAAGATGTCTTGAACTGGGCATTCCCCACAGGAACATTATTGCCATGGAAGGGACTTTTTCAAAAGAATTTAATGAAATTCTCATGAAAGAATACCAGGTTGATGTGGTTTTAACCAAGGAAAGCGGAATGAGTGGAGGTACACTGCCTAAAATTCAGGCAGCTCTTGATGTGGGCATACCTTCGGTAGTAGTAATGCGCCCAGAAATCAAAGAACTTCGTGGCAGAACAGTTTTAAAGGAAATAGAATCCCTGTGTGATGAACTTTTTAGATAGATTTCAGGGATTTAAGAAGAAATCAAAGAAATCATTTCCTAAAATTAATCAAATCACCAAATCCACCAAATCAATAAGAGCCTATCAGTAAGTAGAAGTAAGCCTCAGCTCGCCCATCATTCATCACATTTTCAGAGCTCATAGGGTTCATCATTGGCTTAATTGGGTTTTTTGAAAAAACAAAGCTAATTTATTTATAGAGAAATAAAAAGCTTTTTAGTTATATGATTATGTTAGATGCATCTAATATAACTTATTTATCATTTTTTAAAATTTATTGACTGTCCAATAATATGAATATTGAATAATTCATGAATTGGTTCATTCTTGATGAAAGTAGTTCACAATGCTATGATTTAATATATCTAAGAGAATGGTGGGTTTATCTCTTTTATGTTGATTGCAATTTTTCCTGTTGTTCAAGAATAGAAACGGCTGTATCCAGTTTCTCCAATCCATCTGGCAAGTTTATCAGAGTTTATCATATCTAAACTCTCGGGCATCTTATTTAAGTTCAATAAAAGCTGTTCTTTAGTGGTTTGGACTTGAAGGCTTAAATTTCCCTATTTGATAACAAATCTTGAACCACTTGTTAAGATGTTATTAGATAATTTACTAAGATGTTTCAAAGTTATTTGAGGAAAAGGCATAAAACCCTACTGTTCAATCCATCCCAGGGTTTTCATCAGTTGATCCCCTAGAAGTTCCTTTAAAGAATCCAATTTATCCTGGTATTCAGATTTTAGTAGAGGTTTGCATTGATCTAAGGTAGCATCTCCTGAAAGAAGTTTCATTGAAAATGCCATGCAAGTTGCAGTTCCACATTCTTTGCAGTTAGTCTTAGGGAGGCAGTTATAGATGTTTAAAGGCCCAATTTTTGACAGCTTTTCTGAAATATCCTCATCACCATTTCCTTCCTGACTTTCAAGGTAACATTGGTTAATTTTTTCCATGAAATATGTGATTATTTCAATCCCTTCCTCAGGGTCTCTGGTGTTCATCATCATTATTTTTCCAGAGGGGAAAAAAGATATGACTCTTTCGTGTGTGTTTAGGGTTAAGATTTTTTTGTGAGGTATGAAATTAACGTTTCCTGGGGGGAATTTACGTGCAAATATGGGCATTACATCTTCTAATGCTGAATCAAGTTGCATTGCTAGTTTAACTCTGCCTTCTTCTGCCATACAGGGCATTATTTTGGTTATGGAAACACTTTTTACTAACGATCCATCTTCGAAAATTTCGTATTTTAGTTCTTTCATTTCCATTTTTATAGCCTCTTAAATTTTTATTATATGTTCCTTTGATTTTGAAAGGTTATAGAGAGTTTTATCATCAACTAATTCTGTGATTTCTACTAGATCCTCATATTGAATTCCTCTTTGGATAATAGAATCTAAATGGACAAATAAGTTCCCTTTAGGGAATAAAGAATATATTAATTCACTCACCGACGGATATCCAATTGTTTTTTCCGCGGACTGGTTTTTTAAGGCGGCATAAACACCATCACCAGTTAAAAGAACATCAGAATCAAGTCCTTTATCTAAACTTGCTATGGCTATATAAATTCCACTTAAAGCGTTTTCATGTCCGTAAGGGGCTTTGTCAATTATAACTAATGATGATGACATGTTTAACTACCTAAAATTACAACTTTGCTTTTTTCATCCATCCATTCTGCAAGATCATAGACACTGGTAATTTCAACTCCTCTTACGTAATGTGATTGATCTGAGTATCCTCTTGCGGCTGCACAACGCACACAAGCCTTAATTTCACAACCTTTCTCTATTAATTCTTCAATAATCTTGGAACTTGAAGGGAAATCCCTGGGATTTTGATTTTTCAGGGGTAGGTGCACACCATCCATGTATAAGAATATTTTCACCCCATAACCTAACTTCAGGGCAGATTCTGCCATTCTATATCCTATATCTGCGTATTGTGAAATGTAAGGACCATCCAACAACACAATAACCATTTTTTCTTTATTAGGTTGATTTTCACGGGGATATGTTGCCATACTACTGACTCCATAGGGCTTTTAAAAACTTACAACTTGATTAAAATTCTCCATAATATTCCTAACCATGTCATCGTACTTTGAAAACAAAATCAGACCATCTTTTATTTGTTCTTCTTCAATTCCTCTTGCTTTAAGATCGTCACCAGACACATGGACTTCTGAATTGTTTAAAATTGTTTCTAAATCGGGATGAGAGCATCTTTTTCGGGCGCAATAAACTCCGTTTCCAACCAGATAAATAGAGATTTGATCATTATTGGCATATAATTTTGAAAAATCAATAAACGTCCTGAATCCCAGTTCTGATGGGCTTTTTGTTAATATGAATCCAATGCGCATGTTATTCACTTATAGGGATATTATTGTTATTTATTCCTTAAAATAGCGTTTTTTGATTTTCAGTGCCACATTTACAAGACTTATAAGCACTGGCACTTCTATTAAGGGTCCTATTACTGCTGCAAAAGCTACACTTGATCCTATTCCAAAGACGGCAACTGCTACTGCTATAGCTAGTTCAAAATTGTTACTTGCTGCTGTAAATGACAGTGCGGCTGTTTTGGAATAATCGGCTCCAACTTTGTAACCCAGAAAAAATGTGGAGAAAAACATTACCACAAAATAAATGAGAAGTGGAATCGCTATAATCACCACATCAAAAGGTATCTGGACTATCATATTGCCCTTTAAGCTGAACATCACGATTATAGTAAATAAAAGTGCTATAAGGGTTATAGGGCTGATTTTAGGAATGAATTTTTCATGATACCATTCCTTGCCCTTTCGTTTTACTAAGGAGTGTCTGGTTAGTATTCCTGCAATAAATGGAATTCCCAGATATATGAAAACACTTTCAGCTATTTGCAGTATACTAACATCTACAATACTACCTTGTATTCCTAACATTGGTGGTAAGACAGTGATGAATATCCAAGCATATACACTGTAAAAGAATACTTGGAAAATACTGTTGAATGCAACTAATCCTGCAGCATATTCAGTGTTTCCTTTTGCCAGTTCATTCCAGACAATAACCATAGCAATACAACGTGCAAGACCTATTAATATCAAACCAATCATATATTCAGGATAACCACGCAAGAAAACTATGGCAAGGATGAACATCAAGATGGGTCCAAATATCCAGTTTTGAAATAAAGATAAACCCAATATTTTTGTGTTTCTAAAAACTTCTCCCAATTCTTCGTACCTTACCTTAGCAAGGGGAGGATACATCATCAGGATCAAACCAATGGCAATAGGTATGCTGGTTGTGCCAACAGAAAATCTATTTATAAATGATTCAACTCCGGGTATGAAATAACCAATAGATACGCCTACGGCCATGGCCAAAAAAATCCATAAGGTCAAATATTTATCTAAAAATCCTAGTCTGGGAGTATCATGAATTTGATCAGTAATTTGGCTTGGAAGATTATTTTTCATAAAATTCTCCATTAAATTTCTATTTTTTTAGGAGTTCATCTAAAGTATCAGTAATTTTAGGATTAGACAGACTATAGTGTACCCAAACTCCTTCTTTACGCCATTTTAAAAATCCTGCTTTTTTTAGTATGTTTAAATGGTGTGATACTGTGGGTTGTGGTTTATCCATTGCTTTAATTATTTCACAGACACATAATTCGCCATGTGTTAATAAATAAATTATCTTAAGTCTAGTTGGGTCTCCAAGGGCCTTTAATATATCTGAATTTTTGTATAATGTGTTATCATCAGGTATTTTGGATATTATTTTTTTTAATCTTTCAATCTGTTCCTGGTCCGGCTTTCCATCTGGACTTACTTCGCATGATTTCATGAACATTGCTATTTACAAATGATATATTTAAATATATGGATGTCTTATTTATTGATGATGAAAACTACCCGATCACAAAGCAAGCAAAAGGTTTTATTTCTATGTAATCAAAATTCAGCAAGGTCTCAGATGGCTGAAGGACTTCTGAAATCATTGTATGGTGAAAATTATGAAGTTTACAGTGCCGGGAATAATCCCAGTACTGTGAATCCCTATGCAGTGCAAGTCTTAGAAGAAGTGGGTATAGATATTACAGACAATCGTTCAAAAAGCCTCAAAGAATTTGAGGGCTTTGAATTTGACTACGTGGTTACAGTATGTGGAGGAGAAGGAGAGTTATGTCCCTTTTTCCCTGGAGGGAAAAATTATCTTCATGAATCATTTGCAGATCCTGCAGCAGTTGAAGGAACTGACCAGGAGAAAATTGCTGCCTTTAGAAGAATAAGGGATGAAATAAAAGAATGGATTAAAGAAACTTTTTATAGAGGGTGAGTGATGTTAAAAGTTTCAATAGCCACCGATGGCCCATATGGAGATCGTGCCTACGATACCATCAAAAAAGAGTTTGATACAGTCTTAATCCAACTGGAACAACCTAGTTCCATGTTTATAGATGATATTGAAATACCTGAAAAGGATGTTAAACTGATTGAAGATGCCAATATATTGATCACCTATACTACCCATCCTGATCTTACCCTGGAATTGGTGGAAAGATTTGCAGATAAAGTTGATTGGATTATAGTGGCTGCCTGGAGGGGTGATGGTTTTAAGAACCAATTAGAAATACATGAAAATGTTTTATGTCCCTATATAATGTGTGAACTGGAAGAGAATGGTGATCTCATCTTTGATAAGTTTGCATCAGATATCGGGAAACCCAAGGTAGTTCTGAAATTGGATGGTAATAAGATGAAGGATATTCTGGTTTTAAGATCCTCACCATGCGGATCAACCTCATTTGTAGCTGATTACATAAAAGAGAACTATCTAGGTAAAGAATTAGACTCTGAAAACCTTCCGACAGAAGCAGGGCTTAAGTTGCAGCATTATCCTTGTAGAGCAGCTAAAATGCGACTATTCACTGATGAGGAGTGTAAAAAAGAAATGGCTTCAGGACTTCACCGTGACGCGTTTGAAGAGGCAATTGCCTTTGCATGTCGGACTTTGGAAAAATCGTAACTGAAAATATATCTATTTAATAAAATAATCATTTAAATATAAAATTTGAGGTGAAAAATATGAAAATAACTGTGTATGGTACTGGATGTGCTAATTGCCAGGCATTAGAAAACAATGCTCGCAGGGCAGTTGAAGAATTAAGTGTAGATGCAGATATAGTAAAGGTTCAGGAAATGGACCAGATATTTGAAGCTGGAATTACAGGAACGCCAGGGCTGGCAATTAATGATGAAATAAAATCCATGGGTCGTATTCCATCAGTAGATGAGATTAAGAAATGGATAGAAGCTAAGAAATAGTTTATATTTTACGAATTTTTCAAAAAAAAAATTTTCATTTTTTTTATAAAAAATAGAGAATCATTATTTTTTATCTTTTGATTTAGCAATAATTGATTTTTGATAATTTCATTTTCCTAATCCATTGATCACAGTAGTTTTTGTGAAAAAACTCACAAAATTCAAGTAAGGAAATAAAATAGGAATTTTTTTTTAGAAAAAATCCATTTCTTTAAATTATGGCATTGAACAGGTAACCTATGGCAGTTATGGACACAGCAAGTATGCCAATGAATATGGCCAGAAGTTTAGGTTTTAACACCTTTCTAAGTATAATCATCTCGGGTACTGAAAGTGCAGTAACTGCCATCATAAAGGCCAGAGCAGTTCCTATGGGTATGCCTTTGTCAATGAAAACCGCCACCAGGGGGATGATCCCTGCAGCATTAGAGTATAATGGCACTCCAATTAAAACTGCTACGGGCACTGCTAAAGGATTACCCGGACCGGCATAGGTGAGAAGGAAATCTGAAGGCACGTATCCATGTATTATAGCTCCTATTCCAATGGCGATTATTACATAGGGTCCTACTTTCTTCAACAGATCCTTGGTGTAATCTTTGGAGGATATGGCACGTTCTTTGAGGGTCTGATTTTCCTCTTCCAGGGCCACTCCTGATTGTTCAGCAGCCTTAATTTTTTCAATCATCTCATAAACGTAACTTTCCACCTCACCTTCCAGTTTAAGTCTCCCTATGATGATTCCTGCGATAATGGCAATTATTAGTCCGGATATGATGTATAATGCGGTTATCTGCCATCCTACCATACCCCACAGTAATATAATGGCAATTTCATTTACCATTGGGGAGGCAATGAGAAAGGAAAAAGTCACACCTAAAGGAACTCCAGATTCAATGAATCCAATGAAAAGGGGTACTGCGGAGCAGGAGCAGAATGGAGTGATAATACCCACTAAAGCAGCCGCTACATTCCCCACATATTCATTTCTTTTTCCCAGTGCCTTTCTTACCTTAAGGGGAGATATGTAACTTCTGAAGAAAGCTATGGCAAAGATTATAACGGATAATAGGATCAGGATCTTGATGGTGTCGTATATGAAGAAATTTACTGCACTTCCCAGTTGCGATGCAGGATCTAATCCCATTAGGACAAAGGTAAGATAATTCACTCCTTCCTGTAGAATATCAGGTACCATTTTTAACCTCTTTAATTACACCTTCAAACCTTTTTCCTGCATCTAAAACAGTAATCTGTTTCTTTATCTGTTTTGAATATTCTACCGCAGTTCTTACAAACTACTTCTTTAAGGGATGATTTTTTCTTTTCTAAGAGTCCTGTTTGGCAGGCACATCCCCCACCACTGTACATTCCTTTGATTTTCGCTTCAAATCCTTTATCATCTTCATTCATATGTAACACCTGCTCATTCTCGCGTATTAATATTTTTTATTCTATTTCCAGCATATTATTCCTCAGCATCGTGCTAAGAATAACTTCCAAAGACTTTTCAGGTTTAAATCTGTTTAAAGTTTGTGGTTGTTTTTTTTGAATACTATAGATGCTCAGCCCTTCAACTGTTGGTAGATGGTTCTTAATCTGTTCTGGTAAGCAGTTTTTATAGTATTTTCTTCCTTTTCCATTGGTTTAACAGGTATGAGATCCATTACTTCTTCTGGGCTTAGTTGAGACTCGTAAAATGTTTTCGCTGCACCAGTAACCATTTTCAGGAGGCATTCCTTTAACTCATTATCTTCCAGCCCAAATGAACTACCCAGTTTGAATAATTCATTAAACTGAAACCAGAAATAAGTGGGGCCCATGGCAGTTAAAACTGCATAAGCCTCCAGTTTATCCTCATCAACCTCAGGGGTGGCTCCCAGAGTATTAAATAGATCTAAGATTTCCTTTTTCTCGGAATCATTTATCTCCGGAGCGAAGCTGACGGGGTTGTATCCTTGGTTGATGATGGATGGTGCGTTGGGTATCAAGCGAACTATACGACTGAATCCACCCAGTATGCTGGATATTTGTTCGATTTTAGGTTTAGGTGCCAGTGATATCACCACGGAATTTGGTTTTAGATGTGCTTTGGTCTCTTTCAACACATCTGCCATGATGGGTGGATGAACAGCTAGAAAAACCATATCCTGCGAGGCAGCGATTCCATATTCATCTGAAACTGTCTTAATTTCTGGAAATTCATTTTCGATCTTTTTAAGGCTTTCTGGGCTGGTGTCATATACTACCATATTATCTAATTTCATTCCTTTATTCTTAAATCCATTTAGTAATATTTTGGTTACTCTTCCTCCGCCAATGAATCCTATAGTTTTCATGTATCTAACCTCCAATTGTGATACAAATAGGTTTAAAATGGAAAATTTACCTGTTTTTGATTAATCTGATTCTTTAATCTATTATCCATTTTTTAATTTCAGTTACTGATGGAATTCTCTCCATTGACTTGATTTCTCCCTCAATTCCTAAACCTGGTGTTTCAGTGATCCTGCTTCAGAGATCTGTTCCATTTCCTGGATTTTCACAATTTCAGCATCTGCTCCAGATTCTTCAACAGTCTTTCTGGCGTTATTTTCAATTGCTTTGCAGTTTGCGCAACCAGTTCCATTTATATTTCGTTTTTCTTCATTTCACCCTTCTTACGTTTCATTCAATCAACTTCATGGTCAATCAGCATCTAATGAGAGATTGATTCAGAGAATAAATTTAATGATATGAATATAAATTTTATGGATTCATGCTTTTGTTTTATTTCTCTCCATTAATTTAGTGTTCATCCTGTCAAATCTGTTTTTGATGTCTGTATATTCTTTTTCATCAAAGGGACAGTCTTCTATGCAGTAGGTACACCCTTGACTGCATCCGATGCAACGTTCTTCTAAAAACATTGTTTCTTTACCACCGCAACAGGTTTCTGTTTCTATGAGCGCGTTTTCAGGGCAGGCCTTTATGCATTTACCGCACCGTTTACAGTACTCTGCTATCCATGAATGTTCATTATCTTTTTTCACAGGCAAATTTTCAATGCTGGTGAATATGGCTGAAATCTTCTG
Organism: Methanobacteriaceae archaeon; assembly: GCA_013403005.1. Taxonomy (NCBI): domain Archaea; kingdom Methanobacteriati; phylum Methanobacteriota; class Methanobacteria; order Methanobacteriales; family Methanobacteriaceae; species Methanobacteriaceae archaeon. The sequence continues at coordinate 427,106 of JACBOA010000001.1, forward strand.
TCTGGGACCAGATGTGGGAGTTATTAACAGGCCACTTTGCCCTATCCATCCCATACCTGCTTTTTGGCCCAGTGGTGAGAATTTCACAGCACCTCCGTAGGGATGGGCAGATTCAGCAGCAAAACCATTTTCTCTAAGAAAATCTGCGATTTGGTAGGTTAATTCGCCCAGTTTTTCATAATGTGCGTCGTTTATTGCCTTTGCTGCAGTTCCTGGATCGGTTAGGATGAGATCATCATCCATTTCCATGGTTAATACAATTGTATTGGAAAATAGGGGGGATTGACCGGGATTAATTAGCTCTGGAGTGATATTAGTGTATCCTATGCTTTTGATTCCAATGGAATGAGCATAATCTTCAAGTTTTTCCATGAACTCACTATCAGCAATTGTTTTTGGCTCATCTGGATTGTTTTTTATATATTCATCTGGATAGTCTCCGCCGCATCCACAACTACAATTACTGTTTTTTTCAGGAACCTTTTCCGTTGATTCAACTGTTTCTGGAGTTCCACACCCACAAACTCCATTATCTACTTCCTGATGGGCAGGAGTTTCAGAGCATGCAGTCTTCTCATTATCATTCCCTTCAATTTGGAGTTTCCCAGCTTTTACCAGTTCTTTTTTGACCTTTGCCCAGATTCTTTCTTTCTGGTAAAGTTCACGAAGTGGTTTTTTGTCTGGGAAGGTGATTGCATTTCCCTGGCAGAGGGTTGCGCATGTGGTGCATCCAACTGTACATTTGTAAGGTTGAACAACCACTGGACCATTTTCAGTCCATTTGTAGACTTTTGCTCCGCAGTTCATGCATATTCCGCATTCAACACATTTTTCAGGATCAATTTTAGGGAACCATTGAATTTTTTCTCGGGGATACCCAGCAAACCAAGCCATATTTATCTCCTCCAATCCCACAGGGTTTAGTAGTTCTTTTATCTTTGCAATAATGATGAGCAACTTTCTCAGAATTACATAAATTTTAAACAGTTGATTTCTATTCTAAGATTCATCTTATTCCACACTTCTAATTTCATATATTCAAATATATAAATATATTGATTAATGGGTAATCCTTAATCAATATTAAATTCTCTAAAAGCAAAATTAGGGTTGATAAAATTTAATAATCTCTGAAACTAAGAACTAAACTAATTTTTAGGATAAATATAAAGAACTTTATAAAGAACTTAGATAGTTAAAAGTCAGTAGGATGTTAAATTCTGCCAAAATATCCGGATATTTTAATCTTGATTATGAAACCAGTTTAGGACATAACAAAATATAAAAATAGGGTTATAATTTATTATATAACTCTATAGAATGTTTCACGGCTTCGAATGCTTTTTGAGCATTCTCCCAACCTTTCACTTGGGTTTTTTTACCTTCCAATTTTTTGTACTCGGTGAAAAAGTGTGCAACTTCATCTAAGAAAGCTGTAGGCATGTCAGAAACATCCTTAACATCTTTGAACTTAGGATCATTTACAGGCACACCTAATATCTTGTCATCACTTTCATCACCATCTATCATTCTCATCACACCAATTACTCTGGTTTCGATGATGCACCCCGGAAAAGTGGGTTGTTCCATAACAACCAGAATATCCATGGGATCTCCATCATCCCAGAGAGTTTTGGGGATAATCCCATACTCTGCAGGATAGTGGAATGGTGAATACAGTACTCTATCCAGTGCAAATGCCTCTTTATCCTTGTCATATTCATATTTATTCCTAGATCCCTTTGGAATTTCCACTACTGCATAAACAACTTCTGGAACTGATGGCCCAGTCGGTATCTCTTTCCATAAATTCATACAATCACTCCTAATTTTAATGTATTAAAAGAACATATCTTAAAAACTTGCCATTGAAGCATTGGTCATTTGCTCTTCAATTCGGATCAGCTCGTTTAGTTTGGCAATCCTTTCTCCCCCAACAGCTCCTGTTTTGATAAGGGGACATGAAAATGCAACAGCTAAATGTGCAATAGTTTCATCGGTGGTTTCACCTGAACGGTGTGAGACAACGGGAGTATAATTATTATCTTTTGCAAGTTTCACAGTCTTATAAGTGTCACTTAAAGTTCCTATCTGGTTGGGTTTGATGATAATTGCATTGGCAGCTCCCATCTCTATCCCCTTGGAGAGTATCTCTGCATTAGTAACAAAGATATCATCACCACAAATAATACACCGGTCTTTAACCCTTTCAGTGAGTTCTGCAAATCCTTCAAAATCATCTTCACGTAGGGGGTCTTCAACAAAAAACATTTTGTAAGTATCAATGATCTCTTCAACAAAGTCTATCTGTTCACCGGTATCCCTGCTAACCCCCTCTCTAGCATACACATATTTCGAACCATCCCATAAGCCACTGGGAGCTAAATCAAGTGAGGGTCTGATTTCAATTCCGGTTTCATCAGATACTTCTTCACAGGCTTTGGTTTGAATCTCTAATGCCTCATAATTGGATAGATTAGGTGCCCATCCACCTTCATCACCTTTCCCTCCTGTTGAGAGGGTATCTTTGACTTTTATAAGCTCTCCAATTCTTTTATGAACATTTGAATTTGCGAAAACGGCTTCTTTGATGTTCCGCGCACCTATGGGAACCACTAAGAACTCCTGTATATCTGGTGCATTTTTCCCAGCATGCGCTCCTCCGTTTATCATATTACCCAGGGGGTAGGGAATTTCCGTAACTAGGTTTCCACCCAGAAACTGGTAAAGGGGCATATTATACGATGAAGCTGCAGCTTTGGCAGCAGCCAGGGAAATTGCAACCACAGTATTCCCTCCTAAAGATGAAAAATTATCAGTACCATCTAATTCCTTCATAACCTCATCTATAACACTGGTGTCTTCTGCAGATAGTCCCTTAAGTTCGGAAATAATCTCCTTTTGATGCTGAGCAATGACCTTATCCACTCCTATATCAGGAAATGCAGTTACTTCCAATGCCCCGGTACTGGCACCACTGGGTGCTGCAGCAATCCCCTGGCCATTTGCAGTTATAATTTCCACTTCCAGGGTAGGGTTTCCTCTGCTGTCTAAAATCTTCCTCATCAAAACGTTTTCTATTGTACTCTCCACAATTACACCACCAAATTTTATTAAATGAATCCAATGGGCGCTATATGATACAATATGGATAAGATGATGATTAATGATTGGTTGCACCTTATTTTCACAGATAAGATAAACTTTTCAATATGTATAAAGCCTTAAATGTGTATTCAAGTTCTGAAATTCCTAGAAATATCGATCTTCTAAATCCACCGTTATTATTCTGGAGTTTAACCACGTGGTTGATAATCTTATCCGGATATTCAGGTTCCACATCTAAAATTTCATGGATTCTAATTCCAGAATATATTGCTTCAATATAAGGCGGGTAACTATTGGGAGTGTAGGCAAATATTCCCTCATCGGTACGGCAGTTATTAGTAAAATTAATTATATCCCTCTCATTTCTGATCAGGGACCTGTTTATGATATTTAAAGATTCTAATGCGTATTGAGTCAAAGTAATATTTGAATTTTTTTTCCCAAAGCCCCCATCTTCATTTTGATGGCTTAATATCCACTCAGCAATGTTATTCAGCTTTTTATGTCCGGTTAAGTGAAGTATAACTGTGCTGAGATAGGCTGTTTCCAGATTGGGAAATTCTTTTTGGTTGGAAAGGCGGTGAATGTATTTATCTGCGATTTCAGGTTTTTTCCCCAGTAAATTTAAAATATTCACCAAATTAAATTTCCCATAAACTCCGAATATGTAACCTTTTTGTATATCCTCAACCCATTTTATGGTTTTATCAATATTGTAAGGGGTTTCATTGAACATTTTCATTATTAAAAGGCCATAGTAGGTGTTTTTCCCATCAGGGATTCCTTCATAAAGAGTGAAGCCTCCTCCTTCATGTTCACGCTGGTGAACATATTCTAAAGCCCTTTTTAAGATTTTCATCTTATCACTTAATTTTTATTCAATATATTTTATTCAACAATGTCTTCGCTGTGCCGTGGTAAAAACCATTTCTGTGCTACAAAGGTGGGAATCACTGCACTGGAAACTACCACTCCTATAAGTACTGAATACTGCACTTGGTCTATGTAACCTGCGTTAAGACCGAATAAGCTGGCTATAGTTCCAAATGTTAGTCCTGTACTCATTAAAAGTGTGGTGTACATACTTCCATTGGGGATGTATTTATTAGCCAGAAAGTAGACTCCCAGGAACTTTGAGACTATTTTTATAGCAAATAATATTATAAACAAACCCAGTGACGCCAATATCAACTCAAAAGAAATTTTCAAGCCACCCACTATAAAGAAAATAGGAGTTATTACGGCGTAGGCCACGGTTCTCATCCTAACCATTAATTCTTTCACCTTTGCCAGCTCTTTAGACATTAGAAGTCCCAATATGAATGCTGGTAGAACTGCCTCCCCATTTCCCAGGGCAGCGAAATACATAAATATCACCAGAATAACGAATACATATTTTATTTCTGGCTCTATAACTTTATTTTTCAACTTTTCATGGTTGAAAATGTATTTAGAATATTTAGATGCTAGAATTATAACTGCAATGGAAATTACAATGAATAAGGCAGTGTATAGGTCTGGTTTAATGAAAAGTATGCTCAGCACCAAAACTGTGGACATATCAGTTACAAATGTAGCTGCTAGGACAATCTTAGCCAGATTTACATCTGGAAGCTCGGTTTCCATTAACACCGAGTACACCACTGCCAGTGAAGTTGTGGAAAGGGCAATTCCTGCAATCAGAGCTGCCTGCAGATTCCAGCCAGCTATAAAATAGGTGTAAAGACTTGCCCCTATAAAGGGTGCCAGGAATGAAAAAAACCCTATTAGAAAGCTTTCCTTATATTTTTCTCGCATGACCTTGGTATCAATTTCTGTTCCTGCCATGAAGGTTAATAGAATCCCACCAAATGAGGCTATAAGGGTCATCCAGTCTGTGGCATGAAGAAAACCCAGATTTCCAAAAATGGCTCCTATAACTAATTCTATGATAGCTACAGCTAATCCCACTCTCAATGAAATTAAACTTGCTAAAAAGATAGCTATAACCAGTACTAATACATTTTCTTGTGCTAATATATCGATTGCCAAGTATATCTCCTCTAAATATTATTTTTTAGTTGATTAGCATTAAATGATGCCAATAAATTTACATTAGTATAATTTAGGAGGCATCGGCTTAAAAAATAAGCAATTAAATATTGATAATTGCTGTTAATATATCTAGATAGATAATTTAGTAGCCTGAGCTAAGATTAAATGCCAATAACTCCTCCTACAATATTGCAGGAGTCATTAGCTTAAAATAAGCGGTTAAAGGTGAACTCCATCACCAATCTAATCATATCATTTTTTTCTAATAAATAGTTTACACTTCTTATAAACTTCATTGAAACTTTAGTAGTTTCTGGAAAAAATGATAAAAGTAACTTACAGGCCTAAATCAGGGTTATAAATAGATTTTTGAAATAATGGTTGTCCATAATCTTATGAAATGCAGAAAGATTAAAAAAGTTTTATCAAAATTTATTTTCACCTATCTAAGATAAACATTCTACCAAATCAATCTTTGGGATATATAAAAAATTCAAATGATTTATTTTACCTTAGAGAAAGTTCTAAACACGGTATTTGAAAATAATGTTTAAAGGATGGCTTTAGTAAAGATATTATCCAAACATCCCAAACATCTAATCCAACCATCTCTCTATCCATACCATTGGCAGCCAACTATAATTGGCAAGAATAATCGTAGTTATTTCTCTAACCATTTTTATAGAGATAAAAAAAATCTTACTTTAAAAGTCCTAAAAACCCTGCGAAATAATTTTATTTACATTTATCTTCACATAATACTCCTTTATTCAGCTTAAAAACCATATCGGAATATTTTACAAGTTTCATATCATCACTGAACACCAAAACAGCGTAATCCTTTTTTAGATTTACTAAAAGTTTAATCAAATCAGTTGTTTCTGTTGCAGATAGTGAAGAAGTGGGGTCATCAACCAATAGAATTTGTGGTTGATTAATTATGGCCCTTAATATGCTGGTTTTTTGCTGTTCTTCTACAGAAATCTCATTAGGATACGATATCCCTTCCAATCCAAAATTTTTGAGCATATCCTGTGCCAAGCTCTTATCATTATTACGCATAGGTAACATTACATTCTCCAGCAGGGTTAAATACGGCAATAGGCTTGGATAAGGGGGAACAAAACCCATTTCATTGCGTATTATGTTTAACCTTTCATGAGGTGTGGGATTAGTTAAATCAGCTTGGTCAAAAATAACTGACCCGGAACTGGGACTCTCTAACAGACCGGCTATGCGGAACAAGGTTGATTTTCCTGAACCCATCGGTCCTACTACCATAGTAAACTTTTTCGAATTTAATTTCATGGATACATTGTTAAGAGCCAGAGTTTCACCCTCACCAGGAGTAGGATATATTTTGTTTACGGCTTTTAATTGGAGAATTTTTTTAGACAGGGTTGAACACCTCTTTAAAACCATTTTTGGAAGCTATCCATGAAGGATATAAACTCAAAATGAAACTCAATCCTGTTGTAAGGGTAATGGTCATGATTATTAACCATCCGGGCAGTACCAGTCCCAAGTCACTGCCGAAGATTTGGGTTAATATGAACAATCCTAAGCTACCTAGAATCACTCCCAGTACAGATGAAATCAGTCCCAGAATGGTACCTTCCAGGGCGAAAGTAATTAGAATCTGAATTTCAGAAAATCCCATAATCTTTAAAAGACCCACATCCCGTCTACGCTCCAATTCATTGAAGAACATGGCAGTATATACACCTATGACACCAATCAATAGTGCTATACTGGCTATTCCATCCGCCAGAAAAATTAAGCTTTGAATAAAATTTATTATTACATGGGCACCTTGATTTTGTTCTAGGTTTATTCCTAAGGTGGAACTGATATATTGAGTTATATTAAGGCTTAAAGTATTATTCCCTGCATTTCCTCCTACTGAATGATTGCCAGTGCTAATACTTTCTAGTCTATCTAAAAAACTGGTAACTCCCAGACCAGATCCCACTAGAATTAGAAGAACCAGCACACCAATGGTTACTCCGGTAATTGTGGAAAAATTGCGCATACGATTTCTACGAAGATTTTTCAGAGCTAATATGTAAATGCGCATATAATCACCTGATTAAATAATGGAGTAATAAGGCAAATGGTTCAAACTCAATGCTCATATCATCCTTTAATATTATTCCAATTTTGCATTTTTCTATATTTGTTCTATCACTTTTTAAAGGAAAAAAATATTTTTTAATGAACATTATTTTAATTTTTTATACTCCATCCATTTTTTGTTTTTTTATTTTCCTTACCACAGGCATGGCGGAGTAGGTAGCTGATTCCAACTATTAAAGGACCTACAAATCGGGGATTTGATGTTAAGCTGTGTTGGATTTCATAAAAATTTTCAAAATTCTTTTATTATGCTTCCTTCACCAAACAAAGACAAATCACGTCAAAAACTTTTTGCAAATATCCCTCAACCCACCCAAAAAACCTTTACAAAACCCATGTTAGAATAAAATTAATTATAATAAAATAATCAATATTATCAATTAAACCCATGATTTACTCAAACCTTCGCTGAAGTGATTATGATGAAAACATTACAGGAAATAAAGGATATTCTGATTTCAAACAGGAAACGGATTTATAGTAAGTATCATGTAAAAGAAATTGGAATATTCGGTTCATATGTTCGAGGGGAGCAGAAAGAAGATAGTGATGTTGATATACTTGTTGAATTTGAGGAACCTGTGAGTTTATTAAGATTGGTTAATTTTGAGAACTTTCTACAAGATCTAACTGGTGTTAAAGTTGATGTTATTCCTAAAAAAAATATCCGGCCGGAGTTAAGGGAAATTATCCTTAATGAGGTAAGTTATATATGAAAAGAGATGTTTCAATTTATTTAAAAGATATTCTTGAGAACATAAAATTAATTGAATTATTCATTTCTAAAATGAGTTATGAAGAGTTTGAAGGAGATAAAAAGACTTATTATGCAGTTATAAGATGTATTGAGATTATTGGGGAAGCAGTAAAGCATATACCTGATTCTGTCAGACAGGAATATCCTGAAATTCCATGGAAAGATATAGCAGGCATGAGAGATAAAGTTATTCATTTCTACTTTGGAGTTGATCTGGAAATAGTCTGGTTAACTATCACTAAAGATATTCCCGAAATAAAAACAATAATAAAAAAGGTATTAGAAGATTATGATTTAAAATAGATTTCTAGAACATATTAGATGCAATTGGAAAGATTATATGATAATAATTTTGTTCTAATTGAATGAATTTTAAATAAAGGAGAAAATTGAAAATTTAACTAGTCACAATTGCGTTTTTCTATTTGCCGTATTTATTCTAAACTTTGCAGGGGCATAGATTACCATCAATAAGTCTAGGAGAGTGTTTTGGTGATCTTTCCCTGTTTAGCAGGGTGGGTTTTGGTTTTTCATTCAATGATTCTATAATACCAAGATTCCTGCAAATTTAGCAAGTCCACTGATAATTTGAAGGGGATAAGATACAAAAAAAATAGCATATAAAATTAAGCAAATAACATTAATAATGCTTAAATATAGCATCTAAAACTGCTATGGGTAGCTATGGTAAATTAGACAGTGATATTTTGTTAAAAGTAAAAAAATAAGAAATAGGAGGTATAAACCTCCAAACTGGAATCTATCCGTACATTACTCCAGCTTCTTTTCTGATCTCTTCGTCACGTTCCATGCCTATGATCTTGTCAACGGCATCCAGGAAGTCATTCATACCTACAATGGCCTTTTCTTCCCGTATGGCGAACATACCAGCTTCGGTACAGATGGCTTTAAGGTCTGCTCCGGATGCACCTTCACTGAGGGTGGAAACCAGTTCTATATCCACATCTTCATCCAAGTTCATGTTTTTGGTGTGGATTTTAAGAATTTCCCTTCTTCCATCTTCATTGGGTATGGGTACTTCAATGAATCGGTCGAATCTTCCAGGCCTGAGCAGTGCAGGGTCCAGGATGTCTGGCCGGTTGGTGGCTGCCACTATTCCCACATCTCCCCTTCCTTCAAATCCGTCCATTTCTGCTAAAAGCTGCATTAATGTCCTTTGAACTTCACGGTCACCACTGGTTGAACTCTTAAGTCTTTTAGCTGCAATAGCGTCTATTTCATCAATGAATATGATGCTGGGTGCTTTTTCTTTGGCCAATTCGAAAACACCACGCACCAGGCGAGCTCCTTCACCAATGTATTTTTTCACAAATTCAGAGGCCACGATTTTTATGAAGGTGGCATTGGTTTCATGGGCCACAGCTTTAGCAAGTAAGGTTTTACCAGTACCTGGTGGGCCGTATAAAAGAACACCCTTTGGTGGTTCAATTCCAATCTCTGTGAATAATTCTGGTTTTTTAAGTGGTAATTCTACAGTTTCTTTAATTTCCACAATCTGTTCTTCGAGGCCGCCTATCTGCTCGTAACTAACTTCTGGTTTTTCCTCAACTTCCATACCAGTTACGAGGGGGTCTTTTTCAGATGGTAAAACACTTACAATGCTGAAAGTTTGCTGGTTAAGGGCCACACGAGCTCCTGGCTCCAGTGTATTTTCATCTAAGAAACGGGAATAGCCAATTACAAAGTGGGGACCAGTACTGCTTTTCACCACTACTTTACCTTCATCTAAAACTTCCGTTACTGTGGCAATTACCAGTGGTGGTGATCTGAACCTTTCAATTTCTCCTCTCAGGGATTTCACTTCACGGTCCAATCTCATCTTCTCATTTTCAATAAGAAGTTTGTCTTTTTCCAGTTTCCGGACCTTCCACATCAAATTCCGCTTGGTCTTGGCATTATCCTCTTTCAGGATTTTTATTTCTTTTTTTAGGTCTTCTATCTTTTTTAAGATATTTTGGGATGTTTTTTCCATCTTACAAGTTCACTCCTCATAGATTTGTGGAGAAAAATAATATCAGCTTATATTGATATTATTCAATGGATTTATTGTCTTTAATAATATTTAAGTATTGAGGTGTCTAATTATATACCAATAAAATCTCCTTAAATGACCCATGTTATTTATAAAGAAGGTCATTTAAACCCAATTATAATTACCCGATTATAATTGGTCAGGTATTAAACATTCCACCAATAAACTATAAGGGATCACAATGAGATGCGAGATATGCGGAAAAAAGCTTATTGGAAAGCCATTAAGGACAAAAATTGAAAATTCAGTTATGCTAACATGTAATGAATGTTCTAAATTCGGTAAAGTTCAAAAAGAGCCACCCAGACCTCAGAAAGGCCCTGGTAGGAGAGTTCCTTCTGGTGGCAGAAGATATTACAGATCTCAAGAACCAACTCAGGAAGTAATTGAGGATTATCAAACGGTTATCAGACAGGCGAGGGAAAAAAGGGGCTGGTCCAGGGAGGATCTTGGTGAGAAAATATATGAAAAGGTTTCAGTGATCAACAGACTGGAATCAGGGAAAATGGTCCCTGATCTGAAACTAGCAAGAAAACTGGAACGCACATTAAAGATCACTCTACTGGAAAAAACAGAAGAAGCACACCTTGATGATTTGAGTGGTTCCCACATGAGAGGTGCTACTATTGGAGATATCGCACGTATAAAAAAGGGTTAATATGCAGGGATTTTTTTAATTGGGAATAAATGTCCAGCTAGTTGGGGTTTATTGAAATATTAGGTTAATTGATAGATGCAGGGAATGCAAAAAAAATAAGTTAAACTTCAACTTTTTTTATAAGCCCCTAATTCTTTTCACTTCCCATTTATAGCTTTTTTAGCAGAGTAATAGCCTTTAAGAGGGGGAAGTGTTCTGAAAATCTTTTTTAAATCTTCCCATTCTTTGTATTCATGGCTAATTACTATGAGGTGAGCCGGGGGATGTATTTTCTTCACCTGCATTATGGAACGAGTCACATCTTCCTCAACAGACACTAAAACTGCTATTTTGCTTTTTGATCTTAACTTAGCACTGATAATGCTTTGAGCATATTCATCAGCCATTTTAGTGTCCATGATTCTAGGGGAACCATTGATTCTGAGATGGGCATGTCTTTCAATATCTGCCAGGCTGTTGAGGATTTTTGACTGGGTTTGGCCACGAATCAAAATAAGAGTCATTGGCTACCGCCTTTTTTTTAGGAATGAAGTGATTAGTGTGCTGCGGAATAGAACCAGAATTATCAGTATCAGCCCTATTGCGGTTTGTATACTGCCTGTTATGTCCAGAACTGACGTGCTTATTGGCAGATTCCATGGTGGTGATGTTCTGCCTTCAGGAAGCGGCTTGAAATAAACTCCTACCGAACGGGTGCTTTCCACGATGTTAATGTCCTTAGGCTCTATGTAGTTAACTCCTACCAGCAGTCCGTTGTCAATGGCTTTGTTCAGTGCACTGGCTATGCTGGCAGCGTTGTATCCATTTTTCTTAACTGAATATTGTACTATTTCTTCCGTAGTTTCACTAACACCAGGAGCATCTGTTCCGTAAACTGATACGCTGGTTCCATTGGCAGTTACAGTTATGGTTTCCACCAGGGCATCGTAGGCATAAATAGTCTTCAATGGTGTTCCATCATAGGGGCAGGTCTGATAATTCTCTGCTGCAGGGAAGGCAATACTCCAACCATCTTTAGGACATTCTTTGGCATATGGTTCGTCCATGGGGTAACCAGTGGTGTTGAGTTTGGATGGGGTGAACATGTCACCAGTGGTTAAAGATGAAACCAGGTTGTCCCCTCCACCTCCGTATTTCTCACCAGATTTCACTGCCACATTTTTAAAAGCCGCACCTAATATCTCGGTGGCAGGATAACCATCACGAATCATTTTACCAATCAAAATGGCAGTGTCCTGACGAACTGATTCTGCAGTACCATAAAGTGGATTCCCATGAGTGTTACGCAGGTGTATTATGGCTCCTTTCTGCCCTGCAGGGAGAGTGGCCAAACCACCTGATACAGGGGTGGCAGTGATGGTTCCATCTCCTGCAACTGTCACCACATAGGCATCGAAGGATCCTCCTACTGCAGCTCCAATGGTAGGGCCACCAGTCATTACCCTGATTCCGGAAAAGCTGCTGGCTGCACTGGCTGCTGTTGAAGCTGTGGCTCCGTTATTCAATCTTTTAATGGTTTCTACTATGGCTGCCAGTCGAGGAGTTTCATTTCCTTCACCTCCAGAGAGAACTGCAAAGTGTTTTTCCTTGGACATGATAAATGTGGACTGGAACATATTATCTGCAAAGGACATACTCCCTGCAGCAGCTCCATTGGGGTCTTTTCCCGTGGGATCTGTGATGATCACTATGTTACAGGTGGCAGCTGCGGTGTTAACCAGCAGCAGTAATGTCACCAGCAATACCATAATTCTGGATAAATATTTTTTAATCATAATAGCTTCACCTATGAGGAAGTTTGATTAATTTGTACTGTGGAGAAGTCTTCGATTACATTCACAGTTAATATGCCTGTTTGTTTGTCTAATTTCACATCCACAGCTTTTATAGGGGTGGCCTTGGTACCGGGAACAGTTGACATCATGGCTGCCAGTCTAGCGTTTTCCAGGGCCTCATTTAAAGGAACTTTTCTTTTGCTGGTAATTAGGGTGTCTCCCTGGATGTAACTTCCAGATCGAAAACCTACATTGGCAATGTTAGCTTTGATGGAGTCTGAAGGTACAATATCATTCCCTTTAACAATTATTCCCGCTATGGGAACTCCTTTTTCAGTCTCTGTTGAAGAAGCGTAGGACATGTATGACATCAGCCTTCCGGATGTGATAAGAATAAAAGCCAGCATTAGAATAATCAGGGTGTCTCTCCTTACTTTAATAAACATCTTCTTTTCACCTATAAATTAGTTCTCCTCGATTAAATATTATTTCCGGATATATTAATTCATTTGAACTTTTTAATTCATTTAAGTTTCAATCATTTTTTTTTGGTTATAATACTTCTCTATGAAATTTTATTCTAAAGAATTCATCAAAAATTTAATGTCATCTTTGTATTTAACTGCAGCCTCACCAATGCACACCACTGCATCCGCATCACATTCCAATCCCTTTTTAAGTCCCTCAACTACCTGTTCGCGTGTGGCTCCAAGGGTGCCCATTCGGAATTCATCAGGCTCTTTAGAAGTTAATATAATCTTCCCTGATGAAATATATTTCCCTGCAGCCTGGCGAGAATAATATGATGCGGGTATGATGAAATTTGCATTTTCCAATGCTTTTTTCATGATCTCTATATCTCCTGATGTTCCGGATTCTGAGGAGATGGTGATGACCACTGCTAATTTTTTGTATTTTTTACCCAGTTCTCGGAGTACAGTTTCCACTCCAGAAGGATTATGGGCATAATCTACTATCAAATCAAGATTTTTGCTGTGATAAATATATTCAAGACGCCCTGGAACACCGGTAAATGTTTTTATATTCTCTTTAATATGTTCCAATGGTATTTTTAACAGTTCATGTGCAGCTGCAATGGCTCCCAGGGCATTGTAAATGTTATGCAGTCCTGTGATATTCATTTCTATTCGAATATCTTTTTCGGGAGTTTTAAGGGTGAAACTGTTTTCAGTAATATCAGTTGCCAGATAATCTGGATATGGCTGTTTTAGACCACAATCACATTCAAAGTAGCCTACCCCGGAAACTGTTTCCTTTATTTTAATATTATTCCCACATAAACATGATTTTTCACTCTCACCCTGAGGGGGGTGATTTACTCCGAAGGTAACAATTTTTCCCTGATAATTCAACTCTCTAATCAATCCCCATATGGTGGGATCATCTCCGTTAACAATTATCGTTTCGCCCTGAAGTTTTTCAATAATTTCTCCCTTTATCTGGGCGTAATTAAGGAAATTATCTTCATTATTAAGGTGGTCAGGGTTAATATTGGTTATTATCCCCCCTGAAGGATGACATCTTTCCAGTATGAATCTCAAATCACCCTTTATACCTTCGGTACCAGTTTCTAGGATGGCCACATCACCTTTCAACCTGCATTGTAAGGGTGGAATATAATCAACATTGCCCTGAAGAGTTTTAAATCCGTGTTCTGTGGGATTTAAACCGGTCTGGTAACATAGGTGTTTGAGGAGGGTGGTGGTGGTGGTCTTGCCATTGGTGCCGGTGATGCAGATCACTGGTTTATCCGGGGGTATTTGTTTTAGAAGATCATCCACTTCCAAGAGTTGGGCGTTACTGTTTAAGATCATTTGGAATAATTCTGAAGTTTTGGGGAGGCTGGGTGGGGGTATAATATAATCAGATGACTTAAAGAATGATTCTGGATGATTGTTCAGATAGATTGTGGTATTATAACCATGGAGGGTGTAAAGAAATGGGCAATTATTTGAATCCTGGTGATCAGTGCATATTACATGGTGATTATGGTCCATCAATACTCTTGCAGCCAGGTTTCCCACCACACCACATATGCCTATGACTCCATAGGTTTCTATTTTCTTTTGAGGGACCTTTTCAGCCTCTAATGAATGTTTATCAATATTAGCACTCATCTATTCAGCACCGTCTTTTCTACTATTTGTTTTCTTGTCATTTGAGAAAAATTTTCCCATTTAAATTTAACATGGATTTTTTCCATTATTTTTAGATTATAATTATGATGAGTTTTTGATTCAATTAATATTAATGGCTATTAGTAAAGGTTATTCTGTTATTTAACCTTAATAAATTCATTTATAATCTTTAACATCATTCAATACAGGATATTGCCCTAAATATAAAAAATTCAATAAAAGATATCCTATAAAGATATTAAATGGCTCAATTGAGCTTTTGATTAAAGGTGATAAAAAGATAATTTTAAACATCTGATCCATTTATTAAATGGATCATCCATTAATTTATTCCTTAAATTAATTTCAGATTCTTTAAAACATCTGATGCTGGATCCATTCCCTGAGCACCGATTAGAAGTATGGTATCATTGTTATGAGCTGACTTTACAGCATTATGTAATGACTCAGCTAGTGTGTTATAATGGATGTAATTTATCCCTTCATTGTGCAGTACCTCTATAAATACCTTTTTCTCTTCTTCCTTCACCCAGTTTGCATCATCCACCACATCTTCACTACTGGTCAATATTAAGTTACATTTAATCCCTTTAACTGAATCAGCAATAGCCTGTGCATTCAACTGGTTAATTGACTTTCCTCTGGAACCTCTAATTGCACAAACTAGATAAAGCTCTCCGGAGTTTAATTCTACCGTGCTTTTGATGGTGGCTCTGATGCCATCAGGATTATGAGCAAAATCATCAATAATCAGGGGTTCCTTTTTTAGTATAGAGAATCTGCGTTTCAAAGGCTGGTATTTAGTCACAGCCCTCCTGATAATCTCTGGTTCAATTCCTAAGGCTATTGCAGCTCCCACTGCTGCCAGAGTATTCTGGATGAAATGCGGGCTTTGAAATGGAAGATCAGATCTGGGAATGATTAACTGCTCTTTATATAATATGCCTTCATCAGTTGATTTAACATCCGTATCTGAGCCATAGAAGAATGTATTAACACCTTCCGGGACCAGTTTCTCCATCCTGCAAATTAAAGGATCATCATGGTTTAAAATAACAAATTTCCCTTTAAATCCTTTTAAAACACCTGAAATTTCTGCTGATGCCTCCTCCAATGAATTCACCAGGCCAATATGATCTAAAGCAACATTGGTGAGCACTACCATCTGAGGTTCAATGGCACTGGTCATTAGGTGGGCGTGTCCCACCATCTTCCGGTTGTCCCATCCCTGCACCTCTGAAACCTCTAAAACCAGATAATCCGGATATTGCCCTAATTCTGCAATCTGTTTGGCCACCATGGGATCAATAAGGGTGTTAAACTCTGATTCTGAATCGGTGTTGGTGTGAGAATGGTATCCTGCTTCCAGGAGGATGTTATTTATCATGTGGGTGGTGGTTGATTTTCCATTGGTACCAGTTACCACTACCCTTAATGAATCAGGTGCGAATTTATTTATGGCCCAGTGAGTAGCAAAAGCATTGGCCAACTCAATTTTTTCAGTTAAAATCAGGGGTAAATCTATTTTTTCAGCAATTTCAACAGATTTACCACGGGCATCCTGCGTTACCACGCATGAAGCACCCTTATCTTGAGCCATCTTAACACCGGTTTCATCAATCCAGTGTCTTACCACCACATCACCTTCTCTGGCATCTTTTAAAATATTGAAAATTCCATTGATAACCCGCTCTTCACCTATTAATTTTCCTCCAGATTTCCGAGCTAGATAAGTGGTGGTTAATTTTTTCATATTTACTTAGACCTCTTTTTTATGAGAAGATATGGTTTATTTCTGATTTATTATTCCATTATAATCATCTATAAGTATCCGATAATCTAATGGAGTTACCAGAAAAATTGGTAAATTAAAATGGCTGACATACAAATGATTAGAGTTGTGCACCAGTAAAGTGCTACGATTTTTTTCTCTGACAGACCTTTGTAATGCAGAGTATGGTGTAATGGTTCAACTGGCAGTTTTATGATGTGAGCGCGGTGCATGAGACTGACTATAACTGATATTATGGGTATGGCCAGTGCAATGACTGCAAAGTAGATGATATCTCCCAGGAAACCTGCAGTTATGTAACCTGCGCCCAGGGCAAAGGATCCTGTGTCTCCCATAATAATACTTGCCGGATATCTGTTGAAAGCAAGAAAACCTAGCGAAACTCCAGTTAAAACAGTGAAGAGTATAGCTGAACTGGGATTCCCTTTGATGATAGAAAAAATAGTGCATGAAGCTGATGCAATGGTTAGTATGCCTGCTGCCAGGCCGTCCATTCCATCAATGAGGTTCACCGAGTTAATGGAACCTATCACTCCAAATATAACCACTGGAATAATGAAAATTCCTGTTTCAAATCCCAGGACCATGCTACTAACTCCACCTGTCACCACCAGGAAAACTCCCAGAATGATCTGGGCGATAATTTTATCCCTCTCTTTCACCTCGCTTTTTATGGGTGTTTCATCAGTGATTTTCACTTTTTCAAGTTTCAATAAATCTGGAAGGTCCTGCTTGGCCTTTTCAGTAGCCACCCTTGCTTCCTCGCCAGGTTCAAGTGTTAAACGACCAATATTAACCGGTTGGGGGGTGATGTTACGCACTACTTTTTGCACTTCTTTGATTTTCAATCCTAGTAAATCATCCAGTAAACCCACCACCCCTGCACTTAGCATGATCAGCACGGTAAGCACTAGATTTCTTTCCTGGAAATACAGGCAAGCAGCTAAAACTGCACCTAGAAGTATGGCCAAGCCCCCCATAGTAGGGGTGCCAGTTTTATGTTTGTGTTCAGTTACAATGGGACGATCAGTTACATCGGCATCCTTCAATATCTTACGAACAAAGAAAGTGAAGAATATCGTGGCTAAAAAGGTTATAATGAAGGCTAAAACTAGATTCAGAGTATCAATCAATGTACCACCTAATTAATCAATGTTTTTTATGATTGGGATAGAATTTTTAATTTTTAATTATAATTCTTTATTTATAAAATTCTGTAATTTTAATCAAATGTTTCTATGTCAATTTATTCTTTAATTTGAGGTATAATAATACGTTTATGTATTTTATTTCCAAAATATTATTTCTAAGAAAAACTTAAAACTACTCCCGGATTATATAAATTTTTCCAGATTCAAGTTAAGTTTTGAAGCCGTTTTAAGGGCATTCTCTTCATTTACACCCCTGATTGTAATCCTTTGATGGTTTTGAGGGCCGTGAATAATCCAACTGTTTTTGCCTTTGAAGTCTCTAAATTGATAGTTGTTTTTTTCACTGGGGTAATTACCCACTGGAACTTCCAGTGCGTAGTATTCTTTCATCCGATCCCTCACCAAAGATGCATCCCATTCTCCAGTGGCCATGTCCACCAGTTCATGTAACGGATTAATATCAGAAGAAGCAGCAGTCAGGTACCGGGTACCACTTGGTCTGGTGTTTATTTCTAAAACACAAGTTTCTTTATTCACTTTATTGAATATGAGGTCCAGGTCAGCTGTTCCCTCAACACCCATGAGTTCTGCAATGTTTCTGGCTATTTTTTGGATGTTCTGGTTGTAATGGGGGAGGTCTTCACCTTCAACACCTAAATCAAGAGGTGCTTTTTTTAATTTCTTAAGAGGGTGAATGCAGTCTAGGGTTGTTTTTCCCTTGTAAACTGGAATAAGGGGAATAGATTCTCTTTCCCATCTTAGTATCTCCACTGATATTTCAATCCCTTCTAAGAATTGTTCAACCAGGGCATAATCATACTGTTTAAGGTAATCAGTCACATCATTTTTTTTTAAGGCGATTTTAATGTCCTTACCACCCTGACCTTGATTCTGTTTTAGAACAAGAGGGTATTCTGTTGTTTCAAGTTCCTGTGTGGATTTAATTAAACAGTGCTCAGGAGTTTTTATATTATTTTTAAGGAGAAACTCTTTAGTTTTAACCTTATCCCCTGAGATTTTAACCGCATTTAGGGGAGATGCCACCACTGGCAGTCCATAATTTTTTTCCAGATCTTCCTTAAGCAAGGCAACATCATAAAGAGGACCATCAATCCCTATGAGGGGTACAACTCCATCCACATCTTCTTTTATAGCTATATCTTTGGGATGATCCATTCCTCGCGGTACAATGTAATATGAATCAGCTAAATTAAGATTTGAAGCCTTGGGATTTGATTCTGTTAGAACGGTGGTTATTCCCTTCTTTTTAGTATAAAGAGCCACATCATCAAACAGGCGTGCTCCTATAAACAGCAATTTCATGTTATCTTAAATTTTTTAGTTTATTTTAATTCATTAGGAATATTCATTTAGGAATAAATATAAGGATTCAATTAATGAACCTGTGGTATGATTGTTGAAGTTTATTTTTAAAACTTTCATTTCAATTAAAATTCAGAAGTATTCCTGGTTTAAATAATCAAACTTACTTTTTCATTTCCTTATTTTTTCATTTCATTTCAAAGAACTTTTGAAGAGCTTTTTTTTATTGATCATATTATTCAGTTATTATAATATTTTCAGTTCTTAGGGCTGCTTTGATTTATAACCTTGTTGAAAACTTTTAAAACATGATTCATGCTTTTTTCAACTTCCCTGGAAATCTCACCTATCAAATTCATCTTTTTAGGTTGTATTCCCAGAAGAAATATTTCAGAAGGAGATGTTGATTCTAAATATTTAATGAAAAAAGATAAGGGCATGGCATGGGTGGATATGCTGTAATTATCAATTTCTTCTTTTTCCACCAATCTGATATGTCCCGGGGGTTTGTTCATTTCCACAGCATCCAGCAGGATTATGTGGCTAGGTTTTTCTTTTTTTATGGCACCGGTGAAATTTTCTGGTACAGTCTTACAATCAAAAACTATCAAATTTTTCTTATCAGCAAATAAATGGGACATTTTCTGGGCTAGAACAGATCCAAGGGCATCATCTCCCCTCATATCATTTCCTATCCCTAAAATCACAATTTTACTGTAACCTTCAAGAAACTGTTTCAACTGATGCTCTAAGACTATCTAACCCACCTCCCATGGAATATTCCAAATTCAAAATAATAGTTTCGCCTTCATTAACTTTCAGATGATTGGTGGGAGCTAAAAGGGGAGGATTCATCATGGGTGTCGGACCGCAGATAATTTTAGAAGTAAAAAGAGTGAAAGTGGTAATTTTAATGCTTGAAATTATTCCTGCAGCAGTGAGGGGAATACGGATTTGATATTCTACTTTCTCTGGTATATGTTGCTTGAAGTCTATTTTATCGTATATTATTAGCTTGCTAAGCAACTTATACTGCGGAATTTTCCCTTCCAGGTAAAGGGGGTAGCCAATGCTCAGATCTACCAGTTCCACTCCATTGAAAACACCGCAAGGAATAATATCTCCATCTTCTTTCAGGTATTTCCGCACCGAATTAAGAACCGGAGCCTGGTCTTCCTCTATAAGAGCGGTGTCCATCATTTCGCAGATGATTAAATCAGCATATTCTGGAAAAATAATATTTCTGGCATCATTTACCAGTAAAGAAACGTTTTTAATTGATTTAAGATTATTCTCTGCTAATTTGGCAGTGTAAGGATCTTTTTCAACAGCGTAGACGTGACGAGCTAGGGGTGCGGCCCAGGAACTCAGTATTCCTGACCCGGCCCCTAGATCGTATACAATTCCTTTTGTTTTTTTAGTTATAGCTTCGTAAAGTGCTGATAATCGCTCTTCATCTGAAAGCAGGTGCTGTTGATAGGATGTAAGTTTCATCCTGTTTATCTTGTTGAATTAGGGTATTATTTTTTATCCTAATTGGGGCCGCTGGCAGTACTGGTGAGTTTAACGTGTTCTACTCCTTTGAGTCTCATGATCTTTTCAGTGAGGTCTCGGATGTATTTAACGTCTCCTTTAACTACCACGACTTCCAGACAGTATTTTTCGGTCATGTGCACGTGCATAACCGCGTTGATGTATTCTCTGAAATCGTGTTGGATGTCGGTAAGATCTTCCATAACTCCGGTGTAGTGGTGGTCGTATATCACGGCAATGATACCTATACGGTCACCTTCCATTTCCTTCATCCACTGGTAACGTACAATATAGTCTTTTAATGCATCTCGAATTCCTTTGGAACGTGATTGATATCCTCTATCTTTCAATACTTCATCGAACTCACTTAAGAGTTTTTTTGGTAATGACATACTTATTCTCATCAAGGTGGTCCCTCCAAGTAGTTTAATATTATATTACTATTTCATAGTATTTAAATGTTGCAATACTAATCGAATATTGTTCACAAGAAACAATTTTTAAACATAAAATGTGAACATTTTTTGATTTTATATAAAAATTGTTATATATAAACTTTCCCATCCTTTAGTCAGGACGGCTATGAATCTGGGGGTTTTTTATATCATACTCTATTTTGCGGTGGTATAATCCATAAAGGTTGTAGAATATGGTTTAAAATGTTAATTTTGACCCAATCCTGCAGATAATATTGTAGAATTAAATTCCCACGGTAATACTATTGATACAGGGTATTATTCTTAATGCAATGAATAATATTAAGAAAATACCAATACATTAACGGATTTGCATACTGAGCCCGGTTCAACTCAGCATTTTTTCATACCCTGATTATAATAAACTTTACTAATGAGATAATGGAATAAATACTATGCAATAATATTGGAATAACTTGGATTTATAATATTGTATTTAAAAAAGGGTGAAAAAAATGAAAGTTAAAGAGGCAATGAACCAGGGTGTTATAACAATTACTTCCAGTACTCGTCCACCGGAAGCCTTTCAAAAAATGTACAAAGAAGGGGTAAGGAGACTATTTGTTATGGATGATGATGGGGAGCCTTTAGGTGTGGTTTCCTATTCTGATCTAATTGGAGTCCTTGGAACCATTAAACCATCTGCTAAGGATGCGGTTTCCCTTGAGATTACAGATATAATGTCCAAAGAAGTGATAACCATATCTGCAGATGACAGGATAGAAGATGCAGCCAACCTTATGTTAAGGGCAGATATATCTGGTTTATTAGTTCTGGAGGATGATAAACCTGTTGGTGTGATAACCAAGACAGATATCTGTCGGATGGTGGCCGCAGAATTACTGGTGCCTGCATAAAATATTAAAATAAAATTTACTTAAGTTAGTTTTCCTGAATTAGGATTGCTATAATGTTTTAAGAATAATTGTTGAAATAAAACTATTATCAATTTTTTTATTTTTATTTTTACCAAATTTAATTGTATTCAACTTAATCAACTTAATTTACTCCTTAAATAGTTTTTTCTTTTTAAACAGTTTGATAAAGATGATTATAGAATACTGGTTAAAGAATAAAGATTAAAGATTTATTTTTAAAATTAAATCCAGGGAAAATCTTAAAATTAATGGTCTTAAATCAGGAAAAAATAATTTCAGGTTATAATAATGGAGTGAGTGCGGCTGCCGGGATTTGAACCCGGGTCGTAGGCTTGGAAGGCCCAAGTCCTAACCAGACTAGACTACAGCCGCTATGCGGCGTCCGGGATTTGAACCCGGGTCGCTGGCGTGGCAGGCCAGTGTCTTAACCAGGCTGGACTAACGCCGCATACCGTGATATTTCTGTTCATGTTATTTATATGTTTAGGTTTTCAGGGCTTAGTTTTTCAGGGCCGCAAATTTAATGGTTTGGAGCGATATTTATCACATGTAAGCACCATATTTTACTAAAAAATTTTTTTTAATGATTTAATGAAGTTTTACAGGATTCAATCGCTTAAATTCTACTTGCTAAGATTTAAATACCTTATTCTTCCCATTTGAATGACATTTTTGAGAGTTTCTGCAACATGACAGTATCCCCATTTTTCAAGTATTGGCGTAAACTTTAAATAATGGGCTTTTCTATCAATAAAAGTTATTATTTAACACGCATTATTCAGAATTAAAAAAATCGTTGAAAAATCCTTTAATGTTGCTGGAAAATCTTTAATTGATGTTAAAATTAAAGTTTACAATGATTTATATTGTATTAATAATTATGTTTAAAGGTGTTTGAATGTACATAGTGATAATGGGTGGTGGAAGGGTAGGATTAACCCTTGCTAACTACTTGGTGACTTCAGGAAATGATGTAACTCTAATAGAAAGTAATAGGGGTTTGTGTGCAAATGCTGCCACGGAATTAGATGCGTTGGTCATCTGCGGGAATGGTACGGATTTAAAAATCCTGGAAGAGGCTAATGTATCTGATGCTGATGTTTTTGTGGCAGCCACGGGTCATGATGAGGCCAACTTGCTATCGTGTATCCTGGTCAAAGAGTATAAAGTGCCTAAAATCATTGCCAGGGTCAGCAATCCTGATCATGAAGAGGCTTTTAAGAAGGTGGGTATCAACCATGTTATAAGTCCAGAGCTCACTGCAGCAGGATACCTGGAAAAACTGATCAACCGCCCTAAAATTGCTGATTTAATCGTTGTGGGTAAGGGGAATGCAGAACTACTCGACATAAGCATTCAGAATTCCAAAGTAGTTGGGAAGAGAGTTGGTGATCTCAGTCCTACTGATGATTATATAATTGCAGCCATTCATCAAAATGGTGAGATGTACATCCCCCAGGATGACTGGGTTCTGGAAAAAAATGAAAAAATATCAGTGCTGGTTAAAACCAGTTCAGTGAAGAAGGTAACCTCTTTTTTCATCTGACATGATACAATTATGTGATTATTTGTATGTTAAATTGTAATTACCTTATCTAAATCTTATTTATCTCTAAATTTCGTTTAAATTTTAATTTCTTTTAATTTCTTTTAATTTCTTTTAATTTCTTTTAATTTCTTTTAATTTCTTTTAATTTCTTTTAATCTGTCAATAAATCAGATTTCAAATCCTATTACATCCTGGAGAAGCTGCATATCAATATTTTCTTCAACCAGGTTAGATAATCTCTGGATTGAAAACTTTTTTAACTCCTGGAAATCGTCCCGTTGGTAGCCTAATGGTTCAATATCATTTTTTTCTCTTAAAAAATCAGTGAATGATCTGCGGAAATGGAAATTATGGAAGATTCCATGGAAATAGGTACCTGCAGTTAAACCTTCCTGAGCACCGTCAAAACCAGCTTGAGGATGATTTCCACAACCTTTTATAACTTTAAGAAGTGGCTTTGAGGTTTTAAGATGAGAAATTCCTTCATGAAGTTCGTATCCTTCAACAACTTCTCCATTGATGTTTCTGAACATGCCATTGCCAATCATGGTTCCCTTGCTCTGGCTGATTATCTTTTCCACTGCTCCGAAGGTGGTTTTAACATCCAGAATCCCTATCCCGTTAACTGTTCCAATACTTGACTCTTTAAGGGAAGAATCTATTATTTTTGTACCTAAAATCTGGTATCCTCCGCAGATACCAAATACAGGTATTTCCCGGGCAAGGGTTTGAATTTCATCTGCCTGACCACATTTATCCAAGGCTACCATATCACTGATACTGTTACGTGTCCCTGGGATGATCACTGCATCCACATTTTTAATTTCATCCCCTATTTCAATGAGTTTCAATCCAACTTCTGGTTCGTATTCCAGGGGATCAATATCCGTGAAATTAGAAATACGTGGTAATCTCATCACTCCAATGGTTATTTTCCCACCAGTATGATATTTACGTTCTGAAAGTGATGCAGAGTCTTCTTCAGGGAGTTTGAGGTCCTGATCGTAGGGTAACACTCCCAGCACAGGCACCCCCACTATATCTTCTATTTGCTTAATTCCCGGCATCAATATGTCTAAATTACCTCTAAATTTGTTTATTACAATTCCTTTAATCCTCTGACGATCCTCAGGTGGTAGGAGCTGGAAAGTACCGGCAATTGAGGCAAAAACTCCTCCTTTGTCAATATCAGCCACTAAAATAACATCTGCATTCGCTAACCTGGCTATCTGCATGTTAGCCAGATCCACATCCAGCATGTTTATTTCAGCTGGTGAACCGGCTCCTTCCATAATAATAACATCGTAATCTTTTGATAGGGCCTCTAAAGATTCATTAATGGCCTTCAATGCATTATTACGGAACTTGTGTTGATAATGGTAGAAATTCATATCTCCAGCAGGTTTTCCATGTACAATTACCTGGGATATGAAGTCTTCCTTTGGTTTTAGCAGGACCGGATTCATATGGTGATGTGGTTCCACCCCTGCAGCTTCTGCCTGAAGTACTTGCGCCATTGCTATTTCCCTGTTTTCGCGGGTGGTGAATGAGTTAAGGGACATGTTCTGAGATTTGAATGGAGCCACACGATATCCTCTCTGGGAGAAAATCCTGCACAGTGCTGCAACCAGCACACTTTTCCCAGCGTTTGATGCGGTTCCCTGAACCATTATAAATTTCGTTTTATTTGAATCCGCCATTTTCTCACTTTTATCTTTAAACTAACTCTTTATCCTGGGAAAAATTTATTACATGAAAAATTTTCATAACATATCCTCAGATAATTGGATAGGCATTAAATAATATCTCATTCCAAAAATTACACGTTGAAATTTGTTATAGTTGATTACATTATTTATTTTATCTCTTATTTTTTTAGAAAATGTAGTTATAATAATCTTTCACCTTTGAGTATCTCAATTGACTTGGATCTGGTGTTTATCCATCATATCAAATCTTTCCATGACATCATATATTAAATAAATAAATGTTAATGATTATATAATCTCTTTAATAAGCTGATTCAACTCATTAAAAATATCTATAAATTCACTCAAAGCAAATGTTCTTATATAAGTTTTACTATATTCATTAGAGTATATCCCCTTAAAAAAACAGTTTGATTTTTTTATAAAACTAAAAATTATGGAGGTTTCTAAAACCTATGGCAAATTATAACTCAGATTCTGAGGTTTCTAATGAAGAAAATCTCAAAGTTCGTAGTTACAAAACTTCAGGAGACATAGATGTTCCTGAAAAGATCATAGATCAGATCATCGGTCAAGAAGAGGCAGTTGAGACCATTAAAAAGGCTGCCAAACAACGCCGTAATGTTCTTTTAATTGGAGAACCAGGTGTTGGGAAATCAATGCTGGCCAAGGGAATGGCTGAACTATTACCACCAGAAGAACTGCAGGACATACTGGTATATCCTAATATGGAGGACAACCAGAATCCTCTTATTGGAGTAATGCCTGCTGGTGAAGGAAAAAATGTGGTGACCAACTACAAATTAAAGGCCAAAGGACAGGAAGAACGCAAAAACATGTTCATGATAGCCATAATCAGCCTTATTCTGGTTATTGGTTTTGTAATGCAACAGTTTTTAGCAGCAATCATTGCCGCGGCTATTGTATTCTTTGGACTGCTGCAGATGAAGCCCCGTGGTACAGTGATGGTTCCCAAACTCCTCATTAACAATGACAAAAAAAACATGGCTCCTTTTGTGGATGCTACAGGTGCACATGCCGGAGCCCTTTTAGGAGATGTTAGGCACGACCCTTACCAGTCTGGTGGACTGGGTACTCCAGCCCATGAAAGAGTGGAAGCAGGTATGATCCATAAAGCCAACAAGGGAGTGCTTTATGTTGATGAAATAGGTTCCATGAAAATGAAAACCCAGCAGGAACTCTTAACCGCCATGCAGGAGAAGAAGTACCAGATAACTGGTCAGAGTGAAACCAGCAGTGGGGCTATGGTACGTTCACAGGAAGTGCCATGTGACTTTGTGCTGGTGGCCTCTGGAAACTTGCATGTGCTGGAAGGGATGCACGTAGCACTCAGAAGCAGGATACGTGGTTATGGTTATGAAGTTTACATGAAAGACACCATGAAAGACACCCCGGAAAACAGGGATAAACTGGTTCAATTCGTGGCCCAGGAAGTTAAAAAAGACGGCCGCATACCCCACTTCAGCCGTGAAGCAGTTGAAGAAATCATACACGAAGCCCAACGTAGAGCAGGTAAAAAAGAAGCTCTAACCCTTAGATTAAGAGACCTGGGTGGTCTGGTAAGGGCCGCTGGAGACATAGCCAAAGGTGAAAAGGCCGACTTCGTCACCTTGGAACATGTGCTAAGCGCTAAAAAACTGGCCAGAACCCTGGAACAGCAAATCGCTGACCGTTACATTGTCCAGAAAAAACGATACAGTATATTCAAATCCGAGGGTGGTGAAGTAGGAAAAGTTAACGGATTAGCTGTTATTGGTGGACATTTTGGCAGCGGTATTATAATGCCCATTGCAGCTGAAGCAGCCCCAGCACATATTAAAGATGCCGGTAAAATTATTGCCACAGGCAAACTGGGAGAGATTGCTAAGGAAGCAGTACAGAATGTCAGTGCCCTGATTAAAAAGCACACTGGAACTGACATATCCAACTATGACATTCACATTCAATTCGTGCAATCACACGAAGGAGTAGAAGGAGACAGTGCCAGTGTATCAGTTGCCACTGCAGTGATATCTGCCCTGGAAAACATACCAGTGGATCAATCAGTAGCTCTCACCGGTTCTTTAAGTATTCGGGGTGAAGTGCTACCTGTAGGAGGAGTCACTGCTAAAATTGAAGCAGCAGCTGAGGCCGGAATTTGCAAAGTATTGATTCCTAAATCCAACATGGATGATGTTCTAATCGAGGAACACTACCGTGAAAAGATTGAAATCATACCGGTTGAAACCTTGAGCGAAGTCCTAGAACATGCCCTTATGGGTAATGGTAAAAAAAGCCTCATGGACAAGATGCAGAAGATCACCAGTATGGTACCAAAGGGAATACTACAAAAACCAGCAACCCATTAATTTTTCAGGGTTCTATTCTCTTTTTTTTATTTATTTTAACAAGATAAGCTTTATTAATAATCTTTATTAGATCTAGTTGGACTATTAATTGCTAAATAGTAAATAAATTCATTCTGTTCCAATTTAAATTTAAATTTAAAGGAATATGGATCTCACTAAAAAAAAACACTTTATAACTATAAAATTGAAATCAAAAAACTTTCTCAAGATATTTCAAGATATTAATTTCTTCGGACATAATCTAAAGAAAAATCTTGAGAAAAACCATTACTATAAAAGCAGGGAACAATAATTAATATAAGAGAGTAAATATGGATTTTTTTGATTATCTCTACTATTTTTTCGAGGTTATTTGTGGAGTTATAATTGGATTTGCCCGATTTTATTTACTTAATTTGAATATCTGTATGGAAATATTATTTGGATAGATAAATAAGGAAGATAACATGGAAAGTTTATTATTTGAAGATTTGGATTTATCCCGTGAAATGAAACGTGCCATAGCTGACATGGGATTTGAAGAAGCAACACCCATCCAGTCACTGGTTTTACCCCACATATTACAGGGTAGGGATGTTATTGGCCAGGCCCAAACCGGAACAGGTAAAACAGCAGCCTTTGGGATACCTGTTCTGGAAATGATTAACCCCTCGGATAGGAGTGTTCAGGCTGTTATATTATGCCCCACCAGGGAATTAGCCATTCAAGTGGCAGAGGAAATTAAAAAACTGTCAAAATATAAAAAAACATCTGTACTGCCAGTTTATGGAGGACAACCCATCGAAAGGCAGATTAAAGCCCTTAAAAGAGGAGTGCAAATTATAATAGGAACTCCAGGAAGGGTGATGGATCATATTCACCGGCGCACCCTTAAGATGGACCAGGTTAAGATGATCATCCTAGATGAGGCTGATGAAATGCTGGACATGGGTTTCCGAGATGATATAGAATTTGTCTTAGAACAAATACCTGCCCAGAGGCAAATGTTATTATTCTCTGCCACCATGTCTCCGGTGATTCTAGGATTAACCAGAAAATACCAGAACAATCCTGAAATGCTCAAAGTAGCTCACCAGGAACTCACCGTCCCAGAAATTGAGCAGATATATTTTGAAGTAAGGGAACAGATGAAATTGGACTTGTTAACCCGGCTTATAGATATGCATAATCTGAAATTAGCCCTGGTATTTTGTAACACTAAAAGGAGGGTTGATCGTCTGGTAAATCATCTTCAAACCAGAGGATACTTCGCTGATGGATTGCATGGAGATATGAGTCAGAATCAGCGTGATAGGGTTATGAACAAATTCCGGAAGGGTCAAATTGAGATTCTGGTAGCTACGGATGTAGCAGCCCGGGGAATTGATGTGGATGATGTGGAAGCTGTTTTCAACTATGATGTACCCAACAACGAAGAATATTACGTTCACCGGATAGGAAGGACTGGAAGGGCAGGTAAACGTGGACAGGCCTTCACATTTGTAGCTGGTAAGGAAATCTACAAGTTGAGGGATATCCAGCGCTATACAAAGGTCAGAATAGAACAGCAGCAGATACCTTCCCCTCGCGAAGTGGAAGAAGTTAAAAGGGACCTTTTCCTGGAAAGACTTAAAAAAGAGATGAATAACGAGAATCTGGATAGGGAGGTTCATCTGGTGGAAAGGCTGATGGAAGAGGACTACAGCTCAGTTGAAATAGCAGCCGCCCTTCTAAGGCTTTACTTGGGAAGCAAGGATGATTCCAGTCAAATTGGATCCAGTTATGGTGATACAGGTGCACAACCCGGCAAGGTAAGATTTTTCATCAATGTGGGTCGCAAGCAAAGAGTGAAGGCTAAAGACATTGTACGTGCTATTGGAGATGTTTCAGGTTTATCTTCCACCAGCATTGGTCGCATAGATGTTTTTGATAAATTCTCCTTTGTAGAACTTCCCGAACAACATGCCAGGGAGGTATCCGGAGCCCTGCAAAGGAAGGGAATAAAAGGCCTCCGTGTAAACCTGGAACCTGCAAATAAGAAGCTGTGAAATTTACTATAATGTGAGGTTACACAAGCTAACACATTTTCTTTTATGAAATTTAGGATATATTTTTGAGCACGGTAAGACGATTTACACCATCCCGGTATTCGTAATGAACATCATCAGCCAATGTTTTCAGAAAATGAATACCCAACCCTCCAGGGGACCTGTCCTCTAATGAAGCCTTTAAATCGGGTTTATCTGCATCTAGTGGGTTGAAGGGTTGCCCCCGGTCTTCTATGATTAGTATGATCTTATCAGTTTTTTCATAGATGGTGAGATGGATGGGTCCTCCAGTCTGCTTAGGGTAGCCATGCAGTATAATATTGGAGGCAACTTCATCTGCAGCTAGCTGAAGCTGGAAAATTCCCTTATCATTCAAACCCATTTCACGGGCATGACGAGATATAAAATCAGCAATCACAGACAAATTCTTCAAATCTGCCTCAACCTCCAATCTGAATTTACCATCCATTACAAGGCCCTCCGTAAAACCATTAATGTGATATCATCAGCCTGGGCAGTGCCAGATGCGAATTCATAAACCCCATCAATTATCTTATTCTGCAATTTAAGAGGGGATAGGTCCTCATTTTCTTCAATAATTTTAATCAGCTGTTTTTCACCAAACTGTTCCTCAATTTTATTCACAGCCTCAGTAACCCCATCGGTGTATAAAACCAGAAGATCCCCAGGATAAATATCAATGGTTTTTTCAGCCAATTTAAGACCCTTCATGGCTCCTAAAACCACACCACCAGTACTTAATCTTATAATTTCTTTACCCTCACTCCTTAAAAGTAAGGGAGGGTTATGCCCTGCATTTACAAAGGTCAGAGTATTCTTTTCATGATCCAGAACACCGTAAAATAGGGTTACAAACATGTTGGAATGGGGTTCCTCATTAATGAAGTTGTTAACACTTTCTATCATTTTACTAACCCCCGGGTTGCGGCAGGCCTTTGCCCGGAGCAGGGTGCGTGAAAATGCCATGAAAAGGGCTGCAGGAATACCTTTACCAGAAACATCTCCAATGGCAAGTCCAGTTTGTTTCTCTGATATGGGGATGAAATCATAAAAATCCCCTCCCACTTCCTGGGCAGGGATGCTGGTGGCAGCCAGCTGATAATTTTCAATATAGGGTATGTGGTGTGGTAGAAAGCTTTCCTGGATCTGATGAGCTATCTCCAGTTCCTTCTTCCTTCTTTCCAGTTGAGCAAATAGCTTATCCCTTTCCTTTTTTGTATTCCTTTCCTTAATGAGATTAGTGATCATGAAGGCGAAGATGAACATTCCCAAGGCATTGGCCAGTATCATGGGAATGTATAAATTTTCAACCACCACCACTGCCTTGCTATAGGGGGATGTCAGAATCAGTGCCAGTAACAAATGTAATGATTCCATGAGAATGGAGAAGAGAACTGCTCCGAAGATACCTATGAAACGCTTCTTATTGGCCAGGTAGATTATACCTGCAAAAACTCCTGCCAGGACTGTGGATAAAGAGCAGGGGATGCAGGTGAATCCTCCCATGGTTAAACGGTGCAGTCCACCTATTAGGCCAGCTCCCAGTCCCACAATCGGACCTCCCACCAGTCCTGCTACCATAGGGCCCAGATCCCTTACATTGGCTATGGCTCCGAAAATATTCACCCCAGAGTAGGAGCCATAGATGGAGATACCTCCAAATATTAAAATAAGGATCAACTGATTTTTGATGGTTAACTTCCCATCAAGAACCTCATTGAAATATTTAAAACGACTTAAAAGGTAGGCTATAACTACAATAACACATACTTTCTCTAAGAGATCTAGAAAAAGTTCGATACTTAAAGGTTCCATGGAAATCTGATTCTTATTTTTAGTTCTTTTAGAAATCTTTCAGAATATATTCATTAAACAAATGGAGCTATCCAATTATTATTCCCAGTTTTGAAACATCTACCTCTTGTGTTTTTAAAAATATCCATTTTTATTTGTTGATTTTTTGGATAACCATTAGTCGGTAGCAGTTGTATGATTACAGGTATGCTAATCTATTATTAAGTTCTGCAATTCCCTTAACAAATCCTTGGATGGGTGGTACCTCGCTAGGGTCGATTTTCACGTCAATTACAGTGGGTTCATCACTTTTAATGGCTTCAACTAGAATTTCCCCAATTTCTCCCGGGCGTTCGATCCTATAACCATTAGCACCCAGTCCCTCGGCAATTTTAGCACAGTTAATCTCCTTAAAAGTGGTGGAAACTGTTTTTTCACCCAACTCAAATTTCTGCAGTTCATGAACCAGGCCCAGAAGGGAGTTGTTCTGCACAATCCACACCACGGGTATGTCGTAGTTTACTGCGGTAGCTATTTCCATACCATTCATCTGGAAACAGCCATCACCAACTATGGCCACCACTGGTTGTTCCGGTGCTGCCAGTTTACCTCCAATGGCTGCTGCAGTTGCATAACCCATGGTTAATAGGCCAAAGGGCACATAAAAGTTGGGCTGGTTGAACTGGAGGTAGTGGATGGCCCAGGACACATGACTGCCGGTATCCACAAATACAATGGTATCATCATCCAGCACTTCCTGAATTTCCCGCATAAGGGTTTGTGGCTTAACTGGCACTGCCTGGGAATGCATTTTCTCCTCATCAAGAAATATTCCTACTTCATCCTTAAACCGAACCACATCCTCCAGGGGACGTTCTTTTTCAGGGTCATGGTTTTGCAATTCTCTTAGAACCCGGAAGGATATTTCATTTAACACTGCCTGACAGTCCCCAATCAGACCAATATCTGCCACGTAATTCTTACCAATATCAGCAGGGTCAATATTGATATGGATCAAGCACTCAGAGGGTTTGAGATGTGGATCCCAGGAGGAGGTGGTCACCTGGTTAAGGCTGGATCCCACCACCAGCAGCACATCCACATCACCTGTCAGATATTTTTCTGCTGCTGGGGAGCCACTGAATCCTAAAACTCCTAATGATAAGGGGTGATTTTCAGGAAAAGCTCCTTTGGCTTTGGGAGTGGTTGCCACAGGAATGTTCAACATTTCTGCCAGTTCCAAAACTTCCATACATGCATCTGAATTAATGGCACCGCTACCCACTAAAATGGCAGGTTTTTTAGCATTCACCAGTTTTTCTGCAGCATCAATCACCAGTCTACGGTCAAAGTAAGATGCATCCACCCGGTACCTGGAGGGTGGTAGAAGATCCTCTTCCAACTCCTCAGCCATGATATCTTTGGGGTATGAGAGATGCACCGGTCCCATTTTACCACTAAAAGCGGTCCTTATGGCTTCTCTTAGGAGTTCTGGCATTTTATAGCGGGAGATGATCATTTCACTGAATTTGGTCATGGGATCAAAAAGAGCTACTGAGTCAATTCCTTCCTTGGTTGAATCCTGGAAAGTTCCCTTGCCATAAATACTGGTGGGAACCTGGCCAGTGATTACTAATACCGGAACATTGTCCAGGTAGGCATTGGCTACTCCAGTTACCAGGTTAGTGGCACCAGGACCAGATGTACCATAACAGACACCAAGTTTCTTACCCACACGAGCATAACCATCAGCCATGAAAGCAGCTCCTTCTTCATGTTTGGTTAAAATGGGTTTAATGGAATTTTCCTGGTTTAAAGCATCATAAAAAGGAATAAGCGAAGTTCCAGGAACTCCGAAGACATATTCAACTCCTTCACCCTCCAGGTAACGTAATAAAAGCCGTGCAGTGGTTATCTTCACCCTAAAATCCCCCGTATCCAATTTTTATAGCAAAACTTTTTTAATGTCCCAAGACATTTTTTTTGCTTGATTTCTCCTTCTGGTGATGTAGATTTTTCTATTTTTTAAATATTTTTTATTTTTTTTCTCATTTTTTTATTGAAATTTTCCCATTTTCATCGAAATCATCTATTAAAGTTTAAAAGATCAATTGGGGTTTTTAGGACTGGAAACTGGCTACAGCTTCATCTTCTGAATCGTAGATATCAAAGATTTGGGTGAAACCGGCGATTTCAAAGACTTCCAGGACGTAGGGTTGTAAAGAGGACAATTTCAGGTTTCCTTCTAGTTTTTTAACCTTTTTCAGGGATGAAAGCATCACTCTTAATCCAGAGCTGCTGATATATTCCACACCGGAAAGATCAGCCACCAGTTTCACCTTACCTGATTCAATCAATTCATCAAACTTTTCCTCAGCAAGGTTTGAGTTGTATGCATCCAACCGGCCATTAAAAAAGACGATTTCTACATCATTCACATTTTTTACTGTTATTTCCATTTACACACCATCCCTTTTGAATAAACATATTTAATTCGCATTTTAGATTAACCCACCTTAAGACATTGATTAGGACCAGAATTCTATTTGCAAAGCATCTTAACTTGATTTAAATATTTATTAAATGTTTTTTATCCGGTTTGTTCTGAACTGAGTTCCCACTCTTTAACCACGTAACTAAACACTTCTTTAGCAAAATCGGAATATACGTCCACTGTTTCCGGGTCGAATTGTACATTGTTCAGGTATTGGAGGCGCAGGGAATCTCCGTCCAAGTATTCTGGCATCAGTCCGCAGAAGAAAAATCCCATGTTTTCAATTTCAGGACACAGAACTGCGGTGGCGGGATTCTTGAGGGGCAGATCAATCACTATTAATTCCACCTTTTTTTGTTTGAGATCCTGAACATGGAGTTTTACCTCCTCAATGAAATCTGTTCCATATTGATTAACCCTTAAAAAAGCACTGGCCATTTCTGGCAAAACATGGGAGTGTATATGGGAATGTTCTTTTAGAGTTATTTTATCAGGATTGGCTTTTTTAAAAACTCGTTTTAATTCAGCATGATGGTATATTTTTTCCAGGATTTTATGGTGTTTTTTGGGTAAAAAGACTGTTTGTTCCTTATCAGGTACCACGGGCACGTAGAAGAGAGCCACAGTTCTGCGAACTTCCCCTTCTTCTGTTTGCATCTTCTTAAAAATGGCAGTGGGAGGGGAATGAGCCAGTACAAATCCGGTTTCCTTGGCACCCATTTTAACATTGGACTTTTGTGAGGCTACATGGACAGTTACCGACCTACTGTAAAGGCCTAATATTCCTCTGGATGCTACTTCTTCCATCATCATCTTTTTCATCCTGGGGAACAGTCCTCGGCCACGATAACGGGGATCCACTGCAGCCAGGGCAGATTCTCCCACACGGTCTTCAGGAGTTTCCAGGAACACCCCCAAGTGTCCCACAATTTCTTGCTGTTCATTTACAGCAACGCAGGATGTTACCAGTCCAGATTTTATTAACGAAGCGAATTTTTCAGGATAATATATGTCTTCATGGGGGTAGGTGTAGCCATAAACCCGGTAAATCAACCTGGCCAGGGAAACAGTTTCATCAGGGCGCATTAAACGTAACTCCACATTTTCTGATGGGGGTGCCAGGTCTGATTCACCTGTAGGGGTGGTTTTTGATGCTTCAAAATCATCTACATGTTCGAAGGAGTAGTTTTTAACCAGTTCCACCACTTTACCTTTTTTCCCCAGATATTTGCTTTTAATTTCATCGGTGTAAGCTTGCATAAGTTTTACACCTAAGTCTGAACTATTTCTCTCCTCTAAACGTTTAAGGTTGAAAGGCATGCCCTGGTCTCTAATGGTGATTCTAAAACATGTTGGTTCGC
Organism: Methanobacteriaceae archaeon; assembly: GCA_013403005.1. Classification (NCBI taxonomy): domain Archaea; kingdom Methanobacteriati; phylum Methanobacteriota; class Methanobacteria; order Methanobacteriales; family Methanobacteriaceae; species Methanobacteriaceae archaeon. Next base: position 462,263 of record JACBOA010000001.1, read on the forward strand.
GGTGAATTTTCACCTTGTAGTAGCCTTTTTCCCCAGGCTCATAGGCGTGTTCAATAACATTGTGACAGGCCTCCTCGGTGGCAAGTTCTAAATCTCTCACTGCAGCTTCATCTAAACCGTACCTGCAGGCAATATCTCTAACAGCACGCAATACAATGGGTAACAAGTCCAACTCAGCTTTGACTTTTAGGGAAGCAATGGTCTCTTTACTATTTGATGCTTGGTCAGGAGATTTAGGAGTCATAAATTTCTCACACCCCTGACAATTCTCATGGTTTGTTTAGGGAGGTTAAAGTTTGAATCTGTAAATAAAAATAGGGGATTTTCAAATAGGATTTGAGGAGTCCCATCAGGAACAGATGTGAAAATAATATTAAAATAACTACTAATTTCGCTCCCTATGGATATGTTGTCCCTGTAAAAAGGCAGTTCCAAAACAACCCCTCCTAATATTAATTTAGGGCTTAATTTAATTATATAATTTTTGGAAAATATGCTGGATTAGGGAGTTATTATTAGTTATTTTGGGGGGTGGGGAAAAGAAAGAAATTTCTAAATTGAATATTTCCTTCCAAGAATCTATGCCCATACCGGAATTAGTTTCAAACCAATAATTTATGCGATGAAGAAATATACATCTTTTTTTAAAAAATCTGCCCATACTTTTATTATCATTCTTCATCAGGGGAAGTTTCTTGGCTTTTTGGTTTTCCTTTGGCTAGTATTCCAATTAAACCACCGATAAGTCCTAAAACTGCGCTTGTAATGAAACTTATCAATGCATTTAGAATAATCTCTGGCGAACTTCCTGGAAGGAATATAATCGCTGCCAGTAGTGAACCCATTCCTCCGGCAATTCCTCCGTTTAAACTACCTTCTTTATAATCACCCCCAGCCCAGTACGCAGCTATTAAACCACCAATAATAGGTGCAAATAGGCTAATAAAGGTTGAAACTGCAGTGTCCATTGCCAGAAACAAGACCCCCACTATTTCCAGCACCACTGTCACCACAAAACCAATTCCCACTGCTGTCCAGTTTACCATACACACCCTCCTGTTATTTTATCCAATGCTTCAAATTCACGCTTTCTAATTGATTTCAGTTAATACATTTTTGAAAGAGAACTTTAATTAATATTCAGGCACTGCCTTTAATCAGTACACCCACTATTCCTCCCATGATTCCAAGTATAAGGCCAGATATGAATCCTATGACCAAACCACCGATAATTGCGGTGAAAGCTCCTAATAAAAATGTGCCCAGAATGGCACCTCCAGCACAACCTGCAATTCCACCACTCACTGCACCATCTTTGTAGTCACCACCAGCCAGGTAAGCTGCGATGAAACCTCCAATAACTGGGGCTAAAATGCCTAAAAATGGTATGAATATGCCCACCACTCCAATAACAATGGTCACTACTATCCCTATGATTACTGGTGTCCAATCAGTCAATACTATTTCACCCCTTCAACTGAGCCTTATTTAATCTATAATTCATTAATTTACAATTAATCATCATTTTCATTAATTCTTCATCCACATCATCCATTTTTCCTTCTATTACCATCATCTTTTACTAATTTTTAATGAAATTTTTCATGAAATCATTTAATTTGGGGAAATTTTTTACATGAATTTTTTCACGTTAAGCTCTATTTTATTTCAAGGCACCTGCCACCAATCTGGCCACTGAAATACGGCTCACTTCAGATTTTAAAGTGTCTGTACCCACCACATCATCAGCTTTAGCTGAGAATATCTTTAATAAAGCATCTTCAACCAGAACTGGATGCACACAAGTCACCACAATCTTTCTGGCCTGGTGTTCTCGTAGTATGCTGCAGGCATTAACTATGGTCCCCCCAGTGCTGATGATATCATCAATGATCACAGCATCCCGACCCTCCACATCCAGGTTTTTGGGTTTTGTTTCCACCTTTTCGGGGGATATGCGTACTTTTTCCAGATAATCAGACTCACAATTCAATATACCAGCTATCTCTTCAGCGAAACCAAGAGCACCTTTGTCTGGAGCCACAATTACAGGATCATCCACCTTTTCTTTGATGTATTGGGCTATGGTGGGCATGGCAGAAAGGTTGTATGCTGGGACATTGAAAAGATCGCAAATGCTCTTCTCATGTAGATTTATACTGTATATTTCACTGGCACCTGCACATTGGAGCAGGTGGCATACCACCTCAGCGGATACAGCCTCTCCCTGGTTGAAACTTTTCTCCTGCCTACCATAACCGAAATAAGGTATCACCGTACGTATGTCTTTGACACCCATACTCTGGAGAGTTCTTAAGATCAAAAACAGCTCCATGAGATTTTCATCCTGGGGATAGCCAGTGGACTGCACCACCACCACCCCATCCTCAACCTCACCCTTGATTCTAATGTAACGTTCTCCATCTGGGAATTTCCTACTTTCAAGGGGACAAAGCACATCACCTATTTCATGAGCAATATTTGCAGCCAGTTTCTGGGAAGAAGATCCTCCGATTATCATTAAAATCACCATAAATTGATTAAATTATTACTAATGAGTATAAGTGGCTTGTTTCAACTTCCAAGTCAATAGATGCTTGGGGAAGATGCTGCCAGTTTTTTTACTTTCACTTTTAATTATTTGTTAACTTTATTAATAAGCTTCCCATAACATAGGTTAATACAGGCTCAAGAGAGGTAGCTTTATGCATGAATTATCCATGGCTCAGGCCATAGTTGACACAGTACTGGATGCTGCAGAGAAAAATAACGCCACCGAGGTAGTGGAAGTCACTATTGAAGTGGGAATGTTAACCATGCTGAATCCAGAACAGTTAAAATTTTTATTAGATGTCATAACCGAGGACACACTCCTTGAAAACTCAAAAATCATCATAGAAGACGTACCTGTGGAGATAGAATGTCGAAATTGTGAATTTGAAGGATTAGCCAATACAGATGGGTCCGACCATTACTTGGCTATAGTTCTATGCCCTGAGTGTGGAGAGAGGAATGTGGAAATAATCAAGGGAAGAGAATGTAATGTGAAAAATATTAAAATCGAAAAGAGTGATGAGGATGCATAAGATTGCGGAAGTTGAAGTTCAACATGATATAATGGTGGCCAACCGTAAACTGGCTAAAAAAAATCAGAGAAAACTCGATAAAGAGAGTGTTTTTGCAGTGGATGTGGTGGGAGCTATAGGATCTGGAAAAACATCACTAATAGAGGCATTAATTGATGCCATGGATTACAGGATCGGTGTTATTGCTGGAGATGTTATTAGTAAATACGATGCCGGCCGATTCCAACAGCACCAGGTTCCAGTAGTGGGATTAAATACTGGGAAAGAGTGTCATCTGGATGCTCATCTGGTCGAACACGCCATCCATGACTTACCTCTTGCTGAGATGGATATTCTTTTCATTGAAAATGTGGGGAACCTCATATGTCCCGTGGATTTTGATCTGGGCAGTCACATGCGCATGGTGGTTATCAGTGTAACTGAAGGTGATGACACCGTGGAAAAACACCCCCTGATCTTCCAGGATGCAGATCTGGTGGTTATAAACAAGGTGGATCTGGCTGATGCTGTGGGGGTTGATTCTGATAAAATGGTTAAAGACGTGGGGGAGATTAACCCTGAAGTTCAGGTCATAAAAACCAGCCTCAAAACTGGAACTGGATTTGAGGAAGTTGTAAAGGCAATTGATAAATTTTTAAAGGATTATTAAATATTCAATCCTTCTTATCCATATCCATAATCCTTAAAATCAATTAAATTCAATCAATGGACTGGGAGATTTTTAAAGATTATTCGTAGTTCAAATTCTAAATAAAGTGTTTATGTGATTGAAAAAGTGGTGATGAGTTGAAGATTTGGATCGATATTGTTAATGCACCACACGTGCGGTTTTTCCACAGTATTATTCGCTACCTGGAGGATCAGGGTGAAGAGGTTTTCATAACTGCACGCAGGTTTGGGGATGTGCACCGGCTCCTGGATTTATTTGAAATAGATTACAATCTAGTGGGATGGCACGGAGTTACCCTGGAAGAAAAACTTATCCGCAGCACACAGCGAGCTTACGAGCTTTCTCAAATAATAAGTAGAGAAAAACCTGACGTGGCTGTATCCAAGCATTCCATTGAACTTCCCAGGATTTCTTACGGTCTTAAGATTCCCAGTGTATATGTACTGGACAATGAACATGCCATCGCTGCAAATAAACTCACATTACCCCTATGTGATAGGATCATACTCCCCCAAGTGATTGAGCCTGAAAAGGTGATTAGGTGTGGTGCTGATCCGGACCATCTGCTTCCCTATAATGGCACCTCTGAAATAACCCATCTGGTTGATTTTGAGTATAATCCTAACATTTTTCAGGATCTCAAATTAGATCTGGACAAGGAAAAGACCATACTCATGCGACCGGAACCCGCACTTGCTTCTTATTTAGATGCTGACTGCCGTAAAACAGTACTATCTCCCATAGTGGAGGCCTTGGAGGATCAGGCTAATATCTTAGTGATCCCCCGCTTCCGGGAACAACAGGATATATTTGAGGATGATGACCAGATAACACTCATAAAACCTCCTGTGGATACTTTCAGCCTTATGAAAGCATGTGACCTGGTAATAGGGGCTGGTGGAACCATGAACCGGGAAGCCGCCCTTCTGGGAACCCCAGTGATATCATGTTATCCCGGCACCTTACTCTCAGTTGATGCTTATTACATTGAAAAAGGATTAATGAAACGTTCCATCAACTCTGAGGAGATAATCCAGATGGCTCGAGAACTTCTTAAAGACAACTATCAGCCTAAGAAACTTTCAACTGATAATCTGTTTGAAATAATCATAGAAAACATCTACCAAGCAGCTAATGGATAAAAAAGATTATACTGGGGACACAAACCCATATTAACATCATAATTTATATTAAAATAGTTTATTGTAATATTTAAAAGGGGAATATGGTAAAATTAATAGTTAGATAAGACAAGAGGGTAGATATCTTAGTTTAAGCAAAAATCTTAAATCAGGTATGAATTTTTAATCTGTAAGATTTCATAATAATTTTTCCAGTAATTCCAGAGTTATATAAACAAAAAAGAGGATTATAAATAGGTATTAAAGTTCTAGTAATACTCTAGAGATTTTTTTTAAAAAAATTTATGGAAAATAAAGTGTTATAGTAATGGACTGGCCGGGATTTGAACCCGGGGCCTCCGCCATGCCAAGGCGACGCTCTACCAACCTGAGCTACCAGCCCCTTATAGCACTTATCTTTTCGGGTATTTAAACTTAATGCTGGATTAGTTATGTAGGTGGGAATGTTCATATGTCTTTCAAAATACGCCAGGTAAAAGAGGAAGAATTCATAGAACTGGCTTCACTTTCACTCAAATGCCCTCCAATGGTCACAGAACGCAATTCAATCTATCATATTTTCACTAAATTCTTCAACAATACCTCTTTAGTGGCTGAGGAAGAATCAGGAAACATAATAGCTTTCCTTCTTGGTTTTATATCTCAGGTAAATCCTGGAGAAGCTTATATCCATCTTTTGTGTGTGGATCCAAGATTTAGAAGAAATAAAATTGCCAGCATGTTAATTGAAAAGTTCACGGATCTAGTCTCCATCAGGGGATGCCGGAAAATGTTTCTCATCACAGGTCCTGAAAATAGAACAGCCCAAAAACTTTACAAAAAAATGGGATTTGAAGCAGTTAAAAATGATAAAACCATGGAAATTAAGGGAATATCTGTGGTGAAGGATTATAACGGTCCGGGTGATCATAAAGTGCTCTTTTATCGTGATATATGAAATCTCACAAAGCTTTTAAATAGGTACCTTATAAAGTATATAAGAATACTGGAATCTGATTACAAATGGGGTTGATGCAAGTTCCCAATTGCAATTAAATAAATGATTATTTGGGGATAAGATCCCGTTCTAATATTTTTTGATTGCATTATCATTCTAATGAAACCATATATCTGATAATCTGACATTGGATATGCAATTAAAATTCACCCGTATCATATAGTTGTTAGAAAATATCATATAGTTGTTAGAAAATCAATAAGAATTCATTTGTAATACGCTTGTGATTTTTAAATTAATATTTTAGACCCTGATTTAGTTAATAAACTCGTTAAATTGGAGGAATCATATAATATGGCTTTAATTGCTCAAAGTCACTTACAATACATTATTGAAATAGCCATCATAATCCAGATAGCAATCATCTTCCTGCTGAACCTGGCACCCATGGCTTTGAACTTGGTATTGCTAGTGGCCATGATTGTTGCCGCAGGATTTGCCTTAATGTTTGGAGTGGATGCACTGTTTCTATTCGTACCGGGGTTCACCCATTCAGAATTCACCCATCCCTACGGGCCACTGGCTCTTTTAGCAGTGGTAACCATAATGGCTGCCATTCCCATTATGAAAGACGCCGGTATAAACACCCGAAGTCTTAAACTATACATGTACGGAGTTATAATCTTCATAACCATTGCCGGGGGTCTGATGCACAGATCATTCCTGCTTTTATGGTTATTCGGATTATTCATCGGTTTTTTCATTATCTCCAAATCCTTCCGACAGAAATCGGTGTTCACTGTAAAAAGAATCGCCCTGGTTGTGGCTGCTGCAATAATCGGTTTCGGATCCCTGGAAGTTTTATCCAGAGTCCTGGAAATGAATATTCTAAGCCCTCTATTAAGATTAAATAGAATTGAAAATTTCTCCATCCCCAGCCTTAAAATGGTGATAGGTCATGCTAACCTAACCGGGCATGACTTGGGGTCCTGTTACTGGGCAGATGCCTGCCGGGGAGGATCCGATGGATACATATCACTCCCAGTATCCTTAATAATGTTATTCGGGTTACCATTCCCCCTATTTTATGGAATACTGGTAACCAAAAAGGATGTTATAGACTACATGCTACCCGGGATATTCGGTGTGGCCTTTGACTTCGGTTATCTGTTTTTAGTCTTTCTACTGGGATGGTTTGTATTTGTAATGTATTCAGGTTTCAGGATGCTCCGCATCTACAGAAGAAGACGAGAAAATGGTGAAAAAGATTGTTTGGGAAGAGAAGCCCTGTTAATAGGATCATTAACTGCATTTATTGCCCAGGGAATCATGGGACTCTTCCTTATGAACCGATCCTTCAACGGAACAGCCCTTATAACCTTCCTATTACTCAGTGCCCTGGTAGTGGGACATCTGGTCATGGTGAAGAAGAAATAGGGATTAAAAGGGGATTTAACTAAATAAAGGGGTAATATTTGTGAAAAAAGCTATAATATTATTGGGATGTCCTGAGTCACCCTCACAAACGCCACTGGCAGTTTACGCCACCTTCAAACTAACTGGTATGGGTTATGAGGTTACCATTGCCGGTACACCATCTGCCAAGAAGCTCTTGGAAGTGTCTGACCCGGAAGAACATTACATTAAAAACAAAATCGATATTGAATCCTGTTTAGACGGACTCAATGAAGGAGATTATGATTTCCTATTGGGTTTTGTGGCTAAAGACGCTGCAGTTAGCTATTTTGTAACCTTTTATCACATCCTCAACACCCCTAGCCTGGCCCTGGTGTTCCACCGTGATGAAGAACTACTAGAATCTTTCCAGAAAATGGTTAGGGAGAACACTGAAGCGGATATAGCCTCAGCCAGAGCATACCATAATCCCACACCCCTAAGAGTACGTCTGGATAAGGCACTGGAGAGACTGAAAAACCAGGAAAAAATGGATGAACCAGGGGGGCTGTAAACATGTTCTGTCTTGAAACTTATCTGAGAGAATCAGAAGATTATGAAATACACATGACCCGATCCGGATTTAAAGATTGCGCCCGGTTCATAGAAGAAAAAGCACCAGAAGTGGTGCATGTTAAACCTGGAGAAAAAATCGTGGGAGCCCGGATTATCGGAATCCCCCCAGTACCCATTGGCATAAATGAGGAGAAGGGCACCATAATGTTACCCTACACCAAACCCTGCTACGGAACAGCAACTGTGGAGGTACCAGTTCCATCTGAAGAGAGGGAGAAAATAAGATCAGTGGGTATTGATTAATCAGGTAATTAAAATCTCTGTGTTCCTTTAAATTCTCTTTTTATACTGCACTTCCTTGAATATGATCTCAAAACAAGTACCTTTAGAAGGTTTGATATTTAATTTACCATCTATCTGGTTCACCAGGTTGTGTACCAATCTCAATCCCAGGGTCTGGGTGGATTCCGGGTCCAAATCTGGGGGCAAACCCACACCATCATCTCCCAGAAGAAGGACGTAGTTGTCCTGGTGGGAATAAATCTTCAAAAAAATAGTGCCCTTTTCTTTCTGGGGAAATGCGTATTTTAAGCTGTTGGTTAAAAGTTCATTGATGATAAGTCCACAGGGAATGGCGGTTTCAATGTTGAGTCTCACATCTTCCACCAATATTTCCCGTTTTAAATTGCTGGAAACTGAACTGTAAGTGCTGAGAAGGTTGTCAGTTAGGTTTTTAACGTAATGTTTGAAATTAACCCTATCCATTTCCCGGGACTGGTATAAATGTTCATGGAGGAGTGCCATGCTTTTTACTCTGTTCTGACTTTCACGAAGAATATTCACAGCTTCAGAGTCATTTATGAAAGCTGATTGAAGGTTTAGGAGGCTGGATATTATCTGCATATTGTTTTTAACCCGGTGATGGATTTCCTGAAGTAGAATTTCTTTATCTTTAAGTGAGCTTTTCAGTTCCTCTTCAGCACGGATTCTTTCAGAAATATCCCGGGTAATAACAATTATTTCACCGGTTTGGGGATTTAAAATTCTGGCTGTTGACTCAACCCACACGTATGGTCCTTGTTTATGTTTTAACCGGTAGGTAGTTTTTGTAGTTTTCTGGGAGCTTAAAAGATTTTCATGACTCTTTATAACGGTCTTAATATCATCGGGATGTATGAATAGACAGGCATTTTTACCTTCCAGTTCTTCAGGCAGGTAGCCCATTAGTTCCAGACAATAGGGGGAGGCGTAGGTGTAATTGGTTTCAAGGTCATGGGTGGATATCATGTCTGATGCATTTTCCGCCAGCAAACGATATCTAATCTCACTTTCTTCCAGTTTTTGGGTTACATGCTTCTCATTTATGATTCCGGCCAGAACATTGGCCACTGACTGGAGAAATTCAACATCATATGAGCTGAAAATGCGATGTGAAGTAGTGTGAACTCCTAAAACACCGTAGGGATCTTCTATCTGGCCAATGATAACGCTAACTCCACTGGTAACCTGGTGGTCAACCAATAGCTGGGGACCGGAAAAACGGGTTTCCAGTGAAAGGTCCTGAACCACCACGGGTTTTTCGGACATTAAGGTATAACCAGCCTGAGAATTAATATCAGCAGGCACCCTGTAGGGTTTATTACCAGGATCATTCCATCCGACTCCTGCTTCCATTTCTAACTCATGATCCTCAGGTATGTATCTTAAAATTTTAGTATAATCCACTTCTAGAGAGTCAAGGAGAATTTTCACAGTTTTTTGAAAGATCTGCTTCAAGGACAGTTGTGACAATGTTAATTGACTTATCTCTGAGAGTGCTGATTGCTGTTTCAGGCGGGAGGTAAGTTCCTTTTTTATTTCCTCTTTTTTCCCCTCAGAATATTTACGACTGGATATGTCCAGGAAAACTGTGGCGTATTCATCTTCAACAGTGGGGAAAGAGAATATTTCCAGATATTTATCAAATTGGGGTAAGTATTCCTCAAAACGGACGGGTTTTTTAGTTTTTTCCAATTTTTTAAGCTTTTCTAGAATAATTGGGTCTTGGAAAACATCCTCAACCTTCTGACCGGTGGTTTCTTCTGAAGAAAGTCCGGTGAGATTCTGAAAATTTTTATTCACTTCCAAGATGACACTATCCGTGGGATTTCCCAGGGAATCCCGGATAACCCGGTGCAGCAGGATTCCATTAATGGAATTTTCCATTATCCGCCGGTATCTTTCATCTTTGTTTGAAATAAACTCACTTCCCTTGTTGGATTTCCTTTATTTTAGATATTTTATAATACATTGTAAGTGATAATTTTTAAATCAAACTACTATAAGAAAATTTTTTTTGGATATTTATTTTTATTACATAGCAATTTAGAATATTTTATCGGAAATTAATATCAAAGAATATGCGAGCATGTTTTTTTTTGTTTCAGAGGCTATTCCAGTAAAACAAGGATTGAAACCCAAATAGAATAGGTAAAATAATAGAAAATTAGATAATTAAGTAAAAGAAAATATTAAAATCTCATGTCTTAAAGATTTTAAGGGTGTTAATTGAGGCTTTTAATAAATAATAAATAATTACGGGTGTTTAGTATGAATCTTATTCCACATAAAGTTATTCCTAATAAGGTTTATCCATGGCTGTTCATGGGCTTTGATTTAGAGGATTTGACTCTTATGGGTTTAATGGCTCATACATGGGCCAGGCATTATAAGGATTTGGAGGATTTGGTGGATGATGCACCTAAAGCACCTAAAAAGAGGATGATAATCCACCATCCCGACATCCCGGAAGGTAACAATAATTACTATCATAAAAATAGGGAGATTTGGAGAGTGCAATTTAAGGATAGCAACTATTACCATGGTGGTGGTAAGCACCGTGTCAGTGAATTAGCAAAGTCAAGAAAATAAAGGTTAGAGAAATCCAGGTCAAGGGAGTAAAGTCCAGTGAATAAAAAATAAATAAATTTGGTCAATGATGTTTTGAATAATATTTGATAATATTTGAATAATTTGGGATTGTTTTGTAAAGTTCTGGGTAATATATCTCTTCTTTTTTATCTTTTTTTTTATCTCTTTTTTTATATATTAGGGAGTGTTTTAATCTCCAAACTTTACAATCTCTTTAGGTTTCAAATTACTCTCCCAATCCCAGAAATGAGCTTCACCCTTTGAAACACGGAAAACAACCAGGAGGGGACTTTCAGCTGTGAGTCCGAAATCCTTTAAAAATGGACGGTCTTCTATAACCCTCTTTTTAATCTCTGGGTCATCTAATAACTCCGCTTCTCCAGCCACTCTCAGCATGGTCCCAGCCATCTCATCTGGCTTATGGAAGGCAAATTCCACTTTACTGTTTTCTTTTAACTGACGCACCAAGTCTTTCATGGCAGCAGTCTGGAAGTAAAAACCAGTTTCATCAGCAAACCACATTCCCATACCCCTAACCCGGGGCTGGTCCCCATCAACAGTTGCCAGCCAGGCAACAGGATTTTCATTGGCAAACTTCACACAATCAGCAAATTCCATAGAAAAATTCCCCCTTTATTTTTTAAATTATCCAAAATCTCTTAACAACCTTTTATTTTTACATTTTTTTTAACCTTTCAGGAAAATCTTACAGATCTTCCTGATATTATTATATGTTTATTAAGGTTATAAATTACCCTATATAATTACCCGTATAATAGGGGAGGCTTAAGGGGAGTGGTAAGTTTAGCTAGGTTCATGAGCTAGGTCATGGTATGAGAAGTGAAGGTAGAGTGATGATTTATATATGGCGAGGACCATATTACTGAGTGTATAGGAAATAAAAATGCTTAACAGTCTTTTAAGAGGTTTTTAATGTTAACTACAGTAGTTGGGAGCTACCCTTCCCCTCCCCATGAACCTGCATCCCTCACTTCTAAGATATCATCCCTCCTGGGAAATTACGATCCCTTTAAGTTGGCAGTGGAATACGCAGCCTCAGAGCAGATCAAAGCAGGTATCAACATCATTTCCACAGGACAGGTACGGGGAGATATGGTGGAGATATTCTCACGCCACATCCCTGGAATGGCCTGGGAGGAGGGAACCTCCAAAATCAAAGGAAAAATACTCCCCTTAAACTATTCCATCGGTGCTGAGGATATAAAAATCGCCCTAAAAATTGCCAAAAACCTATCTAAAGACTTCCAATCAAGCCCGGATCCAATAAAAAATGGTGAATTTCAGGAAAAGGCACGGGGAGTTAAGGGCATCATAACCGGACCCACCACACTGGCCTTATCCTCCCGAATCGAAGGATTCTACACCCTCAAAACCCGGGATAAAGCCATAATTGACCTGGCATATGCTCTGAACAAAGAAGCCAAATATCTGGAAAAAGCAGGGGCAGCCATGATACAATTCGACGAACCCTTCCTCTCCACAGGCATGGCAGATATTAAAACAGCTTACAAGGCCATAGAAATAGCCACCACTGACATAAAGGTGCCCCTGGCCATGCATGTTTGTGGGGATGTGGGCCAGGTATTTGAAGAACTCCTCCAATTCCCGGTGGACATCATTGACTGTGAATTCGCAGGGATGGGCAAAAATTTGCAGTTACTGGAAAATGTGAAGCTCAAGGATAAGAAGATCGGTTTTGGCTGTGTTGACACCAAAACAGAGAGGGTAGAAAGTACACTTGAAATCCAGAAACTCCTGGAAAAGGGAGTGGAACTGGTTGGAAAAGATAAGCTGATTGTTGACCCGGATTGTGGAATGCGCACCTTACCACAAGAGGTGGCTTTTAATAAACTGAAAAATATGACGGAGGTAGTGGGATGGCTATCCTGATTAAAACACCCACCATAAGAAGGGGATGGGAAACACTGGTTAAAAGGGTAATGCAGAATGGTTCTGAGATAAAGGATGAAAGAGGTTCCCTCACCCTGGAACTTCTAAACACAGTAGTTACCATTAACAATCCCCTGGAACTGGAGATCCCTGATGGTTACTTCTGGAGTGGGGAGAAACTGGAAATCTACGCAGAACAATTTTTAAGTGATGATAAACAGGGATTCGTATACACCTATGGAAACCGGCTGCGAGAACACTTCGAAGGCATCGACCAGATAGGTGAAGCTATCAAGCGCCTTAAAAACTGCAAAGAATCTAGGAGGGCTATTTCTGTTACCTGGGACCCTACCACAGACACCCGACAGGATGAGGTGCCCTGCATGATCCTGGTGGACTTTAAAATCAGAGATGGGAAACTACACACCACAGGATTATGGCGCTCCCATGATATATACGGGGCCTGGTTCCCCAATGCAGTGGGATTAGCCCACCTGTCTGAGTATGTGGCTGGAGAAGTGGGAGTGGAAGTGGGAACCCTCACCATACACTCCATCAGCGCCCACATATACCAGGTGAACTTTGAAGAGGCTTTAAGAGTATAATCTATCTTTCTGGAAAGGAAAAACTCTTCATATATAATTTTCTAAAATTAAATAAAAAAACTTAAAAATCCCTATAGATTAAAGAGATTTAATGGATAAATGGATGGTGGCCAAGTATAGTGCAGTGAAAAACATCAGGCCTTAATATCCATTATAAACTCAATTTCATGGGAAGTGAAGAGATGGTAAGTGTCAATTTGGAAGCAAAAAAGACAGTAGATTTAATGATTGAGAATGCAGACGACCTTAATATTGCAGTTAGCAAACTAAAAAACGGTTCCACAGTTATAGATGCAGGAGTTAATGTAACTGGAAGTTTCAAAGCCGGGGAATTATACACCAAAATCTGCCTGGGGGGACTGGCAGAAGTGGGAATTTCCATCCCTGGAGAACTGGCTGACAGCATTGCCCTGCCCTCAGTGAAGATAAAAACTCACCAGCCTGCCATATCCACTCTGGGTTCACAGAAAGCAGGATGGTCAGTGAGTGTGGGTGACTTCTTTGCCCTGGGATCTGGTCCTGCCAGAGCCCTTGCCTTGAAACCTGAGGAAACCTATGAAGAAATTGGCTACATGGATGAAGCAGACCTGGCCATACTCACCCTGGAGGCAGATGTGCTGCCTGGTGAGGATGTCACTGACTACATTGCCCAGGAATGTAAGGTGAGCCCGGAGAATGTTTACGTTCTGGTGGCCCCTACTTCCTCTCTGGTTGGTTCCATCCAGATAGCAGGGAGAGTGGTGGAAAACGGAACCTACAAGATGCTGGAAGCACTTCACTTTGATGTGAACAAGGTCAAACACGCCGCTGGAATCGCACCCATAGCCCCAGTTGACCCCGACGGCCTTAAAGCAATGGGAAAAACCAATGATGCCGTGCTCTTCGGTGGCAGAACATACTACTACGTGGAATCTGAAACCAAAGATGACATCAAAGCACTGGCAGAAAAACTACCCTCCTCTGCAGCAGATGGATACGGAAAACCATTCTACGATGTCTTCAAGGAAGCCAATTTCGACTTCTACCAGATTGACAAGGGAATGTTCGCCCCTGCAGAAGTGGTCATAAACGACCTCACCACTGGAGAAATATTCCGTGCAGGATACGTTAATGTGGAACTTTTGAAAAAATCATTCGGGTTGTAGGGAATCTTATATGAATTGTAGGAGCAATTCTACCATTCATCTACAACTTTTTTTCTAATCAAGCCTTTTTTTTATCAGTTGGAATATCTATTAATCCACTTAAAAAATTTAGTTTTCAAAATCATAAAAGAAGTACTTATAGACAAGAATTAAGTAAAAAAATAGAATAGGGATATGTATTTTTTTTATCCCGTTTCAAAGTAGTTTATGTTTTTTTAACCGAACCTCCACCGTTTATCTGCTGGTTTACCTGGGGACTACCAGTATAGGATACCTCTCCAGCCCCGTTAATAATGGCGTTGAGAACATCTACCACATTCAGAGCTGCCTTACCCGAACCATTGATGGTGACACTGGCGGTGTAGCTTTGCAACCCACTGGCTGAGTAGTCACCGGCTCCGGCAATGATGATGGTCTGCTCCCGGGCAGTGCCAGACATATTCATCTTCCCAGCTCCATTGATCTTCACTATGAGTTTCTCCAGGTTCAATCCCCCTAGATTACCATTTCCAGAACCATTGATGTTAATGGTCAGACTCTGGGTGTTAAGACTGTTGGTTTGTATTTGGCCTGCTCCAGCTATTTCCAACAGATTAAGGTCTTTAACAGTCACATAGAAGTTAATAGGTTTGGTTGCCACTGGAGTGTTAGGATCAAAGCTGATGGAAAGCTTATTATCATTTACACTGGTTTTTATTTTAGGAACAATATTGTCCTCAGCTTCTATGGTCAGAGAATCACTACTTCCCTGGGTTATAATCAGGTTACCCTGCCCGTTTAAGGATATCTGGTTAAAACCCTGCACATTCTGACTTTGGTTGATGAGGTTCCCTGATCCAGTTCCCTGCCAGATGCATCCAGATAGTGCCACCACCAAACAAAGCACCAATCCTACAATTATATAATTCTTCAAATAATTCCCCCTTATATTAATTTAGTAAACTTTAATTTAGATTTAATACCATATAAAATGTTTAGCATTGAAATGAGGATGGTCAGAGGATTAAATTCATACTAGTAGAAATTTTCCCAATTAAAAGTACTATATGTGATTATTTTTTAATTTAAAATCTCAATAAGTCATTCTCATCTATATAAAGAATTTAATACAAGATAAGTGAATAAGAATATTTTAAAGGTAAAGAATAAAATTAAATTTGTCAATTGACATTTCTATTTAGTGTGATAATATGAAGATTGGAATCTGCGACACCACTTTTGCTCGTTACGATATGGCCTCTGCTGCTATTAATGAAATAAAACAACACGTGGGCAATAACAAGATTATTCGAAGAACAGTTCCTGGTGTGAAAGATTTGCCAGTGGCCTGTAAAAAACTCATTGAAGAAGAGGGATGTGAAGTGGTAATGGCCCTGGGAATGCCGGGTCCTGAGAAGATAGATAAAGTATGTGCCCATGAAGCATCCACCGGACTCATACAGGCCCAGCTTATGACCAACACCCATATCCTGGAAGTTTTCGTACACGAAGATGAGGGAGCCGATGAAAAGGACCTGAAATTCCTGGCAGATAACCGTGCCCGTGAGCACGCCCAGAATCTGGTTAAAATGTTCTTCAAACCTGGTGCACTGGAAAAAGAGGCTGGAATGGGGATGAGAGAGGGTCATCCAGATAAAGGGCCCTTATGAATATCTAATATCTTTTCATACTCAGTTTAATAGGTATCTAAAAAAAATAGTAATAATATTAGATGGGGATTTTTAAAAGTTCGAACTATTTATGTTTTTATCTTCCCATCTAACATTTCAATGGTTCTTTCAGCCAGACTTGCCACATTCAGGTCATGGGTGACCATGATCAGAGTTACATTTTCTTTTTTATGAAGATCCTCCAGGAGCTGGAGGATTATCTGACCGTTTTTAGAATCCAGGGAACCTGTTGGCTCGTCAGCCAGAATAATGGAAGGTTTATTGGCCAGGGACCGGGCAATAGCCACCCTTTGCCTTTCACCACCTGAAAGCGCGGTTGGTTTTCTATCAACCTTATCAGAGAGATTCATATACTCCAGGAGCTTTAAAGCCCTGTTTCTCATCTTCTTACTGGAGATGCCACTCTCGTACATGGGTATCTCCACATTTTCCAGTACACTTAAATTGGGGATGAGGTTGTGCAGCTGGAAAATGAAGCCGATCTCCTTAGAACGGAATTCACTCAGATCCTTCTTATCAGTGAGATTATAACCAGCCACCCGAATTTCACCCTCATCTGGCCGGTCCAGGGCTCCGATCATGTTAAGGAGGGTGGATTTACCAGACCCTGACGGGCCGATAATGGAGACGTATTCTCCTTTTTTGATTTCAAGGTCGATACCATTAAGTGCGGTTATCTTCCCCTGGTCAAATCCTTTTTTGAGATTTTTTATTTCCACAATATTTTCCT